>NZ_JBSFUY010000005.1:0-163000 GCF_053592055.1 Streptomyces sp. NPDC002817 | reverse complement strand
GGGTGCGGTCGGTTCTCGTCCGCCGCGTTGATGGTGATCGCTTCGGGCGTCGCGGCCGGCCGGTGGCGGAGGGTCTCGGGAACGCTGTTGTGAGGGGTGGTCATCTGCGTCCCACCTGCTCGGCGCGGTCGTGGAAGGGCCGCTGCTGGTTCCCGTCCGCCGCGTTGATGGTGATCGCTTCGGGCGTCGCGGCCGGCCGGTGGCGGAGGGTCTCGGGAACGTTGCCGGCGTGCGGGGTGGTCACGGTCGGGCCGCCTGGCCGGCGTGGTCGCGGAAGAGGCGCAGCCGGGGCTCGCCGATGCGCTCCCGCAGGCCCGGGTCCTGTACGCCCTGGCCCTCCGCGGTCGCCAGGTTCAGCAGGCCCACCTTGCCCTCGTGGGCGTTGAGCTGGACCGAGCGGGTGGCCTCCGCGGCCTGGGCCAGTGGGAAGACGCGGGAGAGGGCGGGTACGACCATGCCGAGGCGCAGCAGCCGGTTCGCCTCCCACGCCTCGTCGATGTTGGCGCCGTGGCTGCCGATGACCCGCTTGAGCTTCATCCACAGATAGCGGTTGTCGTAGACGTGCCGGTACCCGCTGCTGGACCCGCAGGTCACCACCACACCGCCGCGCCGCACCACGTTCACCGAGGTCTCGAAGGTGGACCTGCCGACGTGCTCGAAGGCGACGTGCGGGTCCTCGCCGAGCTCCTTGCGGATGACCGAGCCCAGCGCCCGCCACGCGGAGGCGTCGTCCTCGTCGTCCCCGAGCCCCACATCGTTGCGGTCCACGACGACATGGCAGCCCAGCCGGTCCACCAGATCGGCCTTGTCCCGCGAGCCGACCACCCCGACGGCGATCCCGCCGGCCTGCCGCACCAGCTGCACGGCGTAGCTGCCGAGCCCGCCCGCCGCGCCCCAGACCAGCACGATGTCCCCGGCCCTGATCCGGGCACCGTGGTCACCGATCAGCATGCGGTAGGAGGTGCCGAGACACAGCGTGTTGCAGGCGGCCTCCTCCCACGACAGATGCGGCGGCATCGGCACGAGCTGCGAGGCGCGGGCCACGGCGAAGTCGCCGAACGCGCCGAAGTTGGTCTCGAACCCCCAGGCGAGCATGCCCGTGGTCAGCATCCCGTCCCGCTGGGCGACGGGATCCTGCTCGTCGATGTACGGCGGGTTCACCACCACCCGGTCACCCGGGGACCAGTGCCGTACGGCACTGCCCACCCGGACCACCACACCTGCCGCGTCGGACCCGACGACCTGGTAGTCGCGGTCGTGCCGCGCCTCCCAGTGGCCCTCGCGGGCGAACCGGCCCAGGAACCCGAAGGTCGACATCGGCTCGTACAGCGCGGACCAGACGGTGTTGTAGTTGACGGCGGAGGCCATCACCGCGACCAGCACCTCGTCCGGCGCCAGCTCCGGCATGGGCACCTCGCCGAGGTGCAGGGTGCGCCGTACGTCCTTGTCGCGGCTGTCGGTCCCCTTGAACAGGTCCTCGTCCTCGCGGCGCAGGAAGACCGCGCGATAGGACTCCGGTACGGGGCAGGCCAGTAGTTCGTCCGGGTCCGCGCCGTGCCGGACCGCCTCGATCAGTTGAGACATCAGTGCGACTCCGCTGGGGTGGGGGAGTGTCAGGAAAGGGACGGTGCCGAGGGGTCGTCGGCCGGTCGCATGGCGGTACAGAGCTGCCCGATCGTGGCCCGCTGCCGCACCGCCTCGATCAGGGCGGGCAGGACGTTGCGGCCGGCTAGGGCGTCGTCCCGCAGCCGGGTCAACTCCGCTTCGCAGTCAGGGCGTTCGATGTCACGCCGGCCACCGGTCGTGGTGTGGGCCTCGGTCTGGAGCAGTTGGCGCTCGGACTCCGAGGGCGAGGTCTCCAGCACTCCCACGGTGGGCCCGGGGTCGCGGTAGGCGAGCTCCTCGATCTGGCCCTCCAGCCAGCCGCTGCGGATACAGGCGGCCACACCGCCGCGCGCCTCGATGCGCGCCAGCCAGTCGTCGACCTCCTTGCCCAGCTCGTCGACGAGGCCCTCGATCACATGGGAGCCGCCGAGCGGGTCGGCGTAGCGGGCCAGGTCCGTCTCGTGGGCGATGATCTGCTGGGTGCGCAGGGCGATCCGGGCGCCGAGCGGGCCGGGTGTCTGCACGGCCTCGTCGAAGCTGCACACATGCAGCGACTGGGTGCCACCGAGGACGGCCGCGACCGCCTGCAGGGTGGCCCGGACGATGTTGTTGAGGGGTTCCTGGTAGGCGAGGGCCGAGCCGAAGGTGTTGACCTGTGCGCGCAACCGCATCGCCCGCGGTGAGGTCACGCCCCAGCGGTCCCGCATCCGTTCCGCGTACCGGCGGCGGGCGACCCGCAGCTTGGCGGCCTCCTTCAGCACCTCCATGTCGGTGCCGAAGATGAAGCTGAACCGGGACGCGACCCGCTCCGCGGAGTGCCCGCGTTCGACCATCCCGGCGAGATAGGCGTCCACGCTCGCCAGCGCGCAGGCGACCTCCAGCGCGGCGTCCGCCCCGGCCTCCCGGGCGTGCCCGCCGGAGACGGAGATGGGGTTGACGCCGGGCAGGTGCTCCATGCAGTACTCGACGACGTCGAGGGCGTAGCGCACGCTGGTGTCGAGGTCGTACACATACGCCTTGCGGGCGAGGAACTCCTTGAGCATCTCGTTCTGGAGGGTGCCGCGCAGCGCGGCGGGGTCCACGTCCGACTCCTCGGCGGCCACGATCCACATCGCGAGCAGCATCGGGGCGGTGGCGTTGATGGTGAACGAGACCGAGACCCGGTCGAGCGGGATCTCCTTGAACACGGTCTTCAGGTCGTCCACCGTGGCGACGGAGACCCCGGTGCGTCCCACCTCGCCGTCGGCGGCGGGGGCGTCGGGGTCCAGGCCGAGCTGGGTCGGCAGGTCGAAGGCGAGCGACAGGCCCGTCTCACCCATCTCCAGCAGGTATCGGAAACGGCTGTTGGTGCTCTCGGCGCTGTAGAGGCCCGCGAGCTGTCGCATGGTCCACAGCCGGGTCGTGTACCCGCCCGGGTGCAGTCCGGCGTCGTAGGGGAACTCGCCCGGTATGCCCATGCGTCATTCCTGGGGTGCGTCCTGGATCGTGTCCAGGACCGATATGGCGAATTCGCGCAATTCCGGGTATTCGAAGATGTTGAGCAACGGGATGTCCGCGCCGAAGCGGGTGCGCAGTGCCGCCACTATCCGGGTGGCGACCAGGGAGTCGACGCCCAGTTCCAGAAGATTGTCGTCGAGATGTACTTCGGGGACATTCAGGGCCTCTGCCGTCACGGCGAGTACGGCGGCCTCGACCTCGGCAAGGGTGACCGAAGCAATGGACATTCCGTCATCCGTTTCTGCCCGTGGTGCCGTGCGCGGGCACGGAAGTACGGGGATCAATTACCTGGTGGGGGTGCTGGTTTCCTGATCAACCTAGAAGTCCGCGCGCCGCGGCAGCAACAGGTTCCGGGCGCCAAAGTCGGCAGCAACCTGCCACCCCGGGCCCTGGTGCGGACCCGGGCGCGCTGTCAGGTCGCGGACACCAGGCCGTACTCCGCGGCCCTGATCCCCGCCTCGAAACGGGTGCTGACGTCAAGGGACTTGAGGATGGCGGCCACGTGACGGCGGTAGGTGCGCACGGACACGTTCATCTGCCGGGCCGCCGTGTCGTCCTTCATGCCGGAGCCGAGCATCTGCAACACCTGGCGCTGGATCTCGTCCAGGTGCAGCTCGCGGACGTCGCGCGCCGAGGTCAGGCCCTCGGCGTGGCCCCACAGCACCTGCTGGAACTGGAGCAGGGCGGCGGTGGCCTCCCGGCGGGCGAGCAGGATCTGGAGCCGGCCGTCCGGTGCCACGGTGCGCACCAGGCCGAGCTCGGTCCCCAGCAGGGCCAGGTCGGGCAACGGGGCGTCGGTGACGCGCAGTTGCACCTGGCGAGCCCTGGCGCCGCCCGGCAGCGCGCGGGAGCGGGGGTCGGTCATGGCGCCGCGGTCCGTCAGCAGTCGCAGGCTGTGGCCGCGGGTGAGGATCTCGGTGCGGATCAGACGTGAGAAATCGGAGAGCGGGTGATGCATCGTCTCGACGGCGAAGCGTCCGGTCAACTGTGTGAAGCCCCGGATGTGCGGTGCTTCGGCGAACGCGCTGCGAAGAACTCCGCAGACGGCGTCGGCGTGTACCGGGTGCACCAGTTCGAAATCATCGAGACCCGAATAGGTTTCGGTGGCGCGCGTGTGCTGCTGGACATCGGCTATGTGTATGGACATGGCCCCCCCGGGTCTCAAATTCCATCCTTGATCGAAAGGCTGGTCATCTGACTCACGCACCGCGGCAGGGGTGTTGCCCCCGCTTTGAAGTGATCTTGAGGGTACGTCAAGCGGCCTTATTCAGTCGATAGTTCGAATGCCGCATATCGGATTCCGGCATTAAATGACTGCTACTTTTCACGCCTATGGGGACGCCTTTGAAGTCTGCGGGTCGGCGGTGGAGTGTGCGCCGAACCTCAACTACCCTTCGTGTCGACCCGATTACCTTGCGCAAGACGAAGGTGGCAGCAGCAATGGCCCGACACGCGTCCTCCTCCACCCCCACCGCCCAGCGCGCGCTGGCCGCCCTCGCGACCGCGGGCGTGGCCCTGGGCGCAGGTGCGGCGACGGCCTCCGCGGACACCGACCCGGTCGTCGACGTGATGCGCACCCGCCCCACCTCGCTGGGCAACATCGACCCGCAGTCCGGCCTCCAGGGCCTGACCGGCACGGTCGGCTATGTCACCGGCCCGGTCAGCGGCCTCAAGCCCAACCCCCTCGCCGGCACCGGCGTCGACCCCCTCGACAACGGCCTCGGCACCCAGCTCGCCGACTTCCAGCCCCTGGCCACCCAGGCGCTGACCGGCCCGGTGGCGCAGGCCCAGTCCATCGGCAGCATCCCGGTGGTCGGCCAGGCCGCGGGACTCCTCGGCAACGGCTGACGGTACGCAGAGAGCCGCGTCTTCCCAGGACGGTGGGAAGGCGCGGCTCTCCGGTCTGTGGTGGCCGTCAGTAGGACGAGCCGGACGCGCCCAGCGAACCCGTCGGGTGCCAGACCGTCTTCGTCTCCAGGAACGCCGTCATGCGGTCGATGCCGGGAGTCACCGAATAATCCACAGGCTGTGGACGAAGGACCCGCTTCAGGTTGTCCGCGGCCGCGATCTCCAGCTCCTTCGCCAGTACGTCATCGGCGCCCGCCAGATCGATCGCGTTGACGTCCTGGTGCGCGGCCAGCGGCGCCGCGATCTCCGCCGTACGGCCGGACAGGACGTTGACGACACCGCCGGGCAGGTCGGAGGTGGCCAGCACCTCGCCCAGGGACAGGGCGGGCAGCGGGGCCTTCTCGGACGCGATCACGATCGCCGTGTTGCCGGTCGCGATCACCGGGGCGACGACCGAGACCAGGCCCAGGAAGGACGACTCCTGCGGGGCCAGGACCGTGACCACGCCGGTCGGCTCCGGGGTGGAGAGGTTGAAGAACGGCCCCGCCACCGGGTTGCCGCCACCGACCACCTGGGCGATCTTGTCGGTCCAGCCCGCGTACCAGACCCAGCGGTCGATCGTCGCGTCGACGACAGCGGCCGCCTTCGCCTTCGACAGCCCTTCCGCTTCGGCCACTTCGCGCACGAACTGCTCGCGGCGGCCCTCCAGCATCTCCGCGACGCGGTACAGGATCTGACCCCGGTTGTAGGCCGTCGCGCCCGACCATCCGCCGAACGCCTTGCGCGCGGCGACCACCGCGTCACGGGCGTCCTTACGGGACGAAAGCGGCGCGTTCGCCAGCCAGTTGCCCTTCGCGTCGCTCACCTCGTACACCCGGCCGCTCTCGGAACGCGGGAACTTCCCGCCGACGTACAGCTTGTAGGTCTTGAAGACCGACAGCCGATCAAAACGGTCCGTCTTCTCGTTCTTCTCAGACATCGAGGTACGCCTCCAGGCCGTGGCGACCGCCCTCGCGGCCGAAGCCCGACTCCTTGTAACCGCCGAACGGCGAGGTCGGGTCGAACTTGTTGAACGTGTTGGACCAGATCACGCCCGCGCGCAGCTTGCCCGCGACGGCGAGGATCCGCGAACCCTTCTCCGTCCAGATGCCCGCCGACAGGCCGTACTGGCTGTTGTTGGCCTTGGCCACGGCCTCGTCCGGCGTACGGAAGCTCAGGACCGAAAGGACCGGGCCGAAGATCTCGTCGCGGGCGATGGTGTGCGCCTGGGTGACGTTCGTGAAGAGCGTCGGGGCGAACCAGTAGCCGGAGGACGGGAGTTCACAGGCCGGGGACCAGCGCTCGGCGCCCTCCGCCTCGCCCGCCTCGACGAGCGAGGTGATCCGGGAGAGCTGCTCCTCGGAGTTGATCGCGCCGATGTCGGTGTTCTTGTCCAGCGGGTCGCCGAGGCGGAGGGTGGAGAGCCTGCGCTTCAGCGAATCCAGCAGCTCGTCCTGGATCGACTCCTGGACCAGCAGCCGGGAGCCCGCGCAGCAGACCTGACCCTGGTTGAAGAAGATGCCGGTGACGATGCCCTCGACGGCCTGGTCGATCGGGGCGTCGTCGAAGACGATGTTGGCGCCCTTGCCGCCCAGTTCGAGAGTGACCTTCTTGTCCGTGCCCGCCACCTGGCGGGCGATCGCCTTGCCGACCGCGGTCGAACCGGTGAAGGCCACCTTGTTCACATCGGGGTGCTCGACGAGGGCCGCCCCCGTGTCGCCGTAACCCGGAAGGATGTTGACGACGCCCTTGGGCAGGCCGGCCTGGCGGCAGATGTCCGCGAAGAACAGGGCCGACAGGGGAGTGGTCTCCGCCGGCTTCAGCACGACCGTGTTGCCGGTCGCCAGCGCCGGGGCGATCTTCCACGCCAGCATCAGCAGCGGGAAGTTCCACGGGATGACCTGGCCGGCGACGCCCAGCGGACGCGGGTTCGCACCGAAACCGGCGTGGTCGAGCTTGTCGGCCCAGCCCGCGTAGTAGAAGAAGTGCGCGGCGACCAGGGGGAGGTCGGCGTCGCGGGTCTCCTTGATCGGCTTGCCGTTGTCCAGGGTCTCCAGGACGGCCAGTTCGCGGCTGCGCTCCTGGATGATCCGGGCGATGCGGAACAGGTACTTGGCGCGCTCGGTGCCGGGCAGCGCCGACCACTTCCCGAAGGCCTTGCGGGCGGCCCTCACCGCACGGTCGACGTCCGCCTCGCCCGCCTGGGCGATCTCGGAGAGGACCTCCTCGGTGGCGGGGGAGACGGTCTTGAAGACCTTGCCGTCCGCCGCCTCCACGAACTCGCCGTCGATGAACAGCCCGTAGGAGGGCGCGATGTCGACGACCGAGCGGGACTCGGGTGCCGGTGCGTACTCGAATGCAGATGCCATGTGGATCAGTCCACCGTCACGTAGTCGGGGCCGGAGTAACGGCCGGTGGCCAGCTTCTGACGCTGCATCAGCAGGTCGTTCAGGAGCGAGGAGGCGCCGAAGCGGAACCAGTGGTTGTCCAGCCAGTCCTCGCCGACGGTCTCGTTGACCAGGACCAGGAACTTGACGGCGTCCTTGGTGGTGCGGATGCCGCCGGCCGGCTTCACACCGATCTGGACGCCGGTCTGGACACGGAAGTCGCGGACGGCCTCCAGCATGAGGAGGGTGTTCGCGGGGGTCGCGTTCACCGCCACCTTGCCGGTCGACGTCTTGATGAAGTCGGCCCCGGCCAGCATGCCGAGCCAGCTCGCGCGGCGGATGTTGTCGTACGTCGAGAGCTCGCCGGTCTCGAAGATGACCTTCAGACGGGCGCTGGTCCCGCAGGCCTCCTTCACGGCGGTGATCTCGTCGTACACCTTCATGTAGTGGCCCGCGAGGAACGCCCCGCGGTCGATGACCATGTCGATCTCGTCCGCGCCCGCGGCGACGGCGTCGCGCACGTCGGCGAGCTTCACCGCCAGGGCGGCGCGGCCCGCCGGGAAGGCGGTGGCGACCGAGGCGACCTTCACGGAGGAGCCGGCGACGGCCTCCTTCGCGGCGGCCACCATGTCGGGATAGACGCAGACGGCCGCGGTCGCGGGGGCCGTACGGTCGGTCGGGTCGGGGCGGACCGCCTTGGCGCCGAGCGCCCGGACCTTGCCCGGGGTGTCCGCGCCTTCCAGCGTCGTCAGGTCGACCATCGAGATGGCCAGATCGATGGCGTACGCCTTGGCGGTCGTCTTGATGGAACGGGTGCCGAGAGAGGCGGCACGCGCCTCCAGGCCGACCGCGTCGACGCCGGGCAGCCCGTGGAGGAAGCGACGCAGCGTGCCGTCGGACGCGGCGACATCCGTAAGCGGGTGTGCGGGAGATGCAGTGGTGGGCATGGTCACCAGCCGAGCATATCTACGCGCGTAGCGGCTGTACACCCCGGAAGAACGGTTCCTCGGAACGCAGGGGGACGCGCACCCGCCCAGGGGCGCGGGGAACTGCGCGAGCAACCACGGACGGACCTGCACCCGCGCACTCGGCGGCCCCCCACGGCGAGAAGGCGAACAACTGAGGCACAATCGCCCGCATGACGACCAAGGACCGCATCTACCGCTCACCCGCAGGCATCGCCGGAGGCGCCCTGCTGCTCGCCATCGTCCTCTGGCTCGGCATCGACGCCCTGGTCCAGGGCGAGGACCGCACCCCCTGGCTGGCGCTCGCCTCGATGATCCTCGCGGTCCCGCTGATCGTCGCCTTCACCGTCCGCCCCGCCGTCTACGCCAACGAGGACCGCCTGCGCATCCGCAACCCGTTCCGGGTGATCGTGCTGCCCTGGGGGCAGGCCGCCGCGCTGCGGTCCGGTTACTCCAATGAGGTGGTCGCCGAGTCCGGCGACAAGTTCCAGCTGTGGGCCGTCCCGGTGTCGCTGCGCGCCCGCAAGAGGGCGGCCCGCAAGGACGCGCGCGCCGAACGCGGCGGCGGCGCCGGGCTGCGGCTCGGATTCGGAGGCGGCGGCGCCGCGCCCGCCCCCGACGCAGGGCCCGCCCGGGCCGAGACCGACAAGATCATGGACGACCTGCGCGAGTTCATGGAGACGCGGGCGACGGCGGAGAGCGCGCAGGGCGAGGTGACCGTGCGCTGGGCGTACGAGATCTTCGCGCCGGCGGTCGCGGGAGCGGTACTGCTGGTGATCTTGATCGCAACGGGCTGAGGCGTCTGTCCTTTCACAGCTTCCGGGGTGATGATGCGGCCTCACCTCGGCGTGCCGCCCCGAACAAGGACCCGAGGACTGCAACCACACCTGTGGTCCGAGTGTCTGGAAGACAATGAGCACGAACCTCCAGCGGCCGCTGCCGCTGCCCGCCTCCGCGATACCCGACGGCTGCCTCCCCTGGGACGGGGAACAGACACGGCGGTGGACGCAGGCCCTGCCGGCCCGGTGGGTGCCTGTGCGGCTCGACACGGGCGTGCTCGTCGGGGTGGCGCTGGCCGGTCTGCTCGGCTCCGGCGCCCTGGCGCTGTCCACCGACCTGAGCCCGTGGGCCGCGGCCGTCGTCGCGCTCCACGCGATCTGGCTGGCGGTACGGCCCGAGGTCGTACGGGTCTCGGTACCGGTTCTGCTCTTCCTGGTCCCCGTCCAGCAGCCGCTGCCGTGGGCGGTGACCCTGCCCGTGCTCGCGGTGCTGCTCTCGGCCTGGGCGGTCGCCATGCTGCGGCTGGTCGCACGCGGGCGGCAGCGCGCGGCGGCCCTGGCGGCGGCCGGCGGGGCGACGGCCGTACCGCCGGACGAGGGCAAGACGTTCCGGCGGGGCAAGCTCCTCGCCTGGTTCGGGCTGGCCGTGACGGCGGCCGGTGCCGCGGGGGTCGCGACGTCCGGGCTCGGAGACAGCCACGTGCTTGTGGCGACGGGCCTCTACGTGACCGGGCTCGGCCTCACCGCCGTCCTCTCCGGCCTCCTCGGCCGCCGCCGGGCCGCCGTCCTGCGCGGCGCACCCGTCCCCGTCCTCCGCGTGCTCGTACGGGAGAACGCCGACGTGGACACCGAGGTCTACGCGGCCGACGACCTGGGCGCGCTGCGCCCCCTGTTCACCGTCTCGATGTCGGAGCCGGACGACGAGGGCGAGCCCTTCTTCGAGGAAGCGGACGACGACTTCGACGAGGAGGCGGCCGAGGCGGAGATGCGGGAGGCCCTCGACCGGATCGACGAGGAGGAGCCCGGCCCCCTGCGCGAGGCCGTCCTGTACGGCACGCCCTACGACGGCGCCGAGATCCTCCTCGTCAGCGCCGACGAGGAGCCCGGCGAGCCGCCGCTGATCGAGCGGTCGCAAGGGCCCGTACGGCCGCTGTCGGACCGGTTCGGACGCAGCCGCATCGTGGGCGAGAAGAAGGCGGGGACCCGTAAGGCGGCGTACCGGGAACTGGGCCGGCTGGCCGCCGAGGCGGCGGTCGCCCAGCTCGGCTCGGGGGCCGTGCGACGGTGGCGCGCGGGGTGGCCGGACCGGCTCACCGCCGTGGTGGTGATCCTGTGGTTCGTCCCGATCGCCCTGGACGAGTCCGGCTGGTTCTGGCGCTACGTCCTCGTCGGCAGCGTGGCTCTGGGCGGCGCCCTGCTGCTTCCCGACCGGCTCGGCTGGACCATCACCGCCGACCGGGAGGGCCTCTGGTTCAACGGGCTCCGCCGTATCCACCACATCGCCTGGGACGACATCCGCGTCGTCCGCTGCAAGGGCACCGAGCTGAAGATCGACAGCCGCCGGGCCGGCTTCCCCACCTGGACGATGCACGGCACCCGCTGGCCGAAGCTGGAGCTGCGGCGGGGCTGGACCCACCCCTACGAGCGCACCGCCGCCGAGATCACCGCGATGTGGGAGGACCCCGCGCTGCGGCCGGCCGTCTCGGCGACCGAGCGGGAGCGGGGACGGCCGCTGTGGCCGCTCACCCTCGCCCTGGCGGTGGTCTTCACGGTGGCCCTGGTGCTGCTGCCGTAGCGGGCGGGCCCGTGGCCGCCGCGGGGCGTCATGGCGCCCCCGGCCACACCAGGGCCATGTACGCGCCCCAGTACACCGAGCCCGCCACCGCCGCCGTCAGGACGAGGACGCGGTGGCGACGGGCGGCGTGGGAGAGCCGCAGCGCCAGGGGAAACAGGAGCGGGAAGGCCGGCAGGAGATAGCGGGCGCGCGGGAAGTAGACGCCGCCGCTGGTCAGGACGATGAGCAGCGTCACGCCCGTGAAGACCAGCAGGGACAGGGGCTGACGGTCGCGTGCCGACAGCGCGAACAGCGCCACCGAGGCGATCAGCACCAGCGTCACCAGCACCAGGAACAGATGCGGCGTCGAGTCCCGCACCAGCAGCTGGCGGATCTCCCGCAGGGTCCGCCGGCCGCCGTCCATCTCGTTGCTCCACACCCGCTGTTCGGCGAAGTAGCCGTCCCAGCGGCCCACCCGCAGGCCCACCCAGGCGAGATACCCGCACCAGCCGAGCGGGGCCACGAGAGCGGCCGTGAGCGCGCGCACGGAGAAGCCGCGGCGCAGGGACAGCAGGGCCGTCACGGTGACCGCGGCCGCCAGCGCGATTCCGGTCGGGCGGGTCAGACCCGCGAGCACGGCCAGCGTGCCCGCCCACAGCCAGCGGCGGGTCAGCACCGCGTACAGCGACCAGGCCGCGCACGCGGTGAACAGGGACTCGGTGTAGCCCATCCACTGCACCAGGCCGACCGGGAACGCGGCCCACAGGGTGGTGGCCAGAACCCCGACCCGTCGGCCGTACAGCCGGTCGCCCACCGCGAACACACCCCAGGCCGCGACGAAGGACGCGGCGACGGCGAGGCACAGACCGGTGGTGGCACGGGTGCCGGGGGTGACGGCCGCGACCGCCTTGACCAGGACCGGGTAGAGCGGGAAGAACGCCAGGTTGCTTCCCTCGGTGCCGACCTCCCGGGCGTAGCCGTGGTCGGCGATGCCGAGGTACCACTTCGCGTCCCACTGCCGCGCCAGGATCGGCCACAGGCCGTGGTCCTGGTGATGGGCCCACAGCGCGAGGAAGAGCAGGCCCGCGAGCCGTACGGCGACGAAGGCGCCGAGAGCCGGGGCGGCGCGGCGCAGGGCGTGGACGGTGGGGTGCGGGCGGGGCGTGGTCTCGGGTCGCCGGCTGCCCGGGATGCTGCCGCCCGGGGCGGTTTCGGGGGCGGTCGAGGACACGGGTGCGGCTCCGGGGCTCGGCGGACGGGACAACCGTCACCGTTCACCGGGGTGGGCGCCGAGGCGTGGAGCGCGCGTCGATCGACGCGGTGAAATCACCCGTTGAGGTGCCCCCGTCGGTGAGGGCACCCCAACGGGTGGGTCAGATGCCGGCCGCGGCCGACAGGTCCCGCTTGATCGTCGTCAGCAGGTCCGTCGCCTTCGCGTGGGCCGTGGGCAGGTCGGCATGGGCGGCGACCGGGACGACGACCTCCAGGTAGCACTTGAGCTTGGGCTCGGTGCCGCTGGGCCGGACGATGACGCGGGCGCCGTCGAGGGTGTACCGCAGACCGTCGGTGGGCGGCAGCTTGTCGGTGCCCCGCGTGAGGTCCTCGGCCTTGGTGATCGCCAGGCCGGCCAGCTCGGTCGGCGGCTGCTCGCGCAGCCGCCGCATGGCGTCGGCGATGACCGACAGGTCCTCGACGCGGACCGACAGCTGGTCGGTGGCGTGCAGACCGTGCTCCACGGCGAGGTCGTCGAGGAGATCGAGCAGCGTGCGCCCCCGCTCCTTGAGCTCGGACGCCAGCTCGGTGATCAGGAGGGCGGCGGTGATGCCGTCCTTGTCCCGTACGCCGTCGGGGTCGACGCAGTAGCCGAGGGCCTCCTCGTAGCCGTAGCGCAGGCCCTCGACACGGGCGATCCACTTGAAGCCGGTGAGGGTCTCCTCGTAGGGGAGGTTCGCCTTCTCGGCGATCCGGCCGAGGAGGGAGGAGGAGACGATGGACTCGGCGAAGGTCCCCTGCGCGCCGCGTCGGACGAGGTGCGCGGCGAGGAGCGCGCCGACCTCGTCGCCGCGCAGCATCCGCCAGTCGGCGCCGGCCTTGACGGCCACGGCGCAGCGGTCGGCGTCCGGGTCGTTGGCGATGATCAGGTCGGGGTCCGTCTCGCGGGCCTTCGCGAAGGCGAGGTCCATCGCGCCGGGCTCTTCCGGGTTGGGGAAGGCGACGGTCGGGAAGTCCGGGTCGGGCTCGGCCTGTTCGGCGACGAGCACCGGCTCCGGGAAGCCGGCGCGGGCGAAGGCGGCGAGGAGGACGTCCTTGCCGACGCCGTGCATCGCCGTGTAGACGGTGCGGGCGGTGCGCGGGGAGCCATCCGCCAGGACGGCGTCCGTGCGGGCCAGGTAGGCGTCGAGGACGGCGCCGTCGAGGATCTCCCAGCCGGCGTCCGGGCGGGGGACGTCGTCCAGGGACCGTACGGCGTCGATCTCGGCGGCGATCTCCGCGTCGGCGGGGGGCACGATCTGCGATCCGTCGCCGAGGTAGACCTTGTAGCCGTTGTCGCGGGGCGGGTTGTGGCTGGCGGTGACCTCCACGCCGGCGACCGCGCCGAGGTGCCTTATGGCGTACGCCAGGACGGGGGTGGGGAGGGGGCGGGGGAGGACGGCGGCCCTGAGTCCGGCGCCGGTCATCACGGCCGCCGTGTCGCGGGCGAAGTCGGCGGACTTGTGGCGGGCGTCGTAGCCGATGACGACGAGGCCGTCCGTCTCGCCCTTCTCCTTGAGGTACGCGGCGAGACCGGCGGCGGCGCGGATGACCACACTGCGGTTCATACGCATCGGTCCGGCGCCGAGCTCGCCCCTGAGGCCCGCCGTGCCGAACTGGAGTGTGCCGCTGAAGCGCGCGGCGAGTTCGGTGACGTCTCCGGCCTCGATGAGCTTGGCGAGCTCGTCACGGGTCTCCGTGTCGGGGTCCTCGGCCAGCCATGCGGTGGCTCGTGCGATGAGATCGTCGTGCACGTCGGGTCAACCTCTCGTGTCGGTGTGCGGGAGCCCCGCTCCTCAGACGCCGGAGGGGCTGACCGACCAGCCTGTCCGGGGTTTGAGGACGAGGCCGGTTCAGGGCCGAAGCGGGGGTCCGGGGGCGCAGCCCCCAGGGACGGGACGGGTAGGGGCGGCGGGGGCGAGGAAAGAAGCCCCGCCGGCTACAGCCGGCTCAGCACCTGGCCCAGCAGCGCACCCATCTGAGTCGCCGAGTCACGGCCCGCCTGGAGGACCTCCTCGTGGTTCAGGGGCTCGCCCGTCATACCCGCGGCGAGGTTGGTCACCAGGGAGATACCCAGAACCTCCGCACCCGCCTCGCGCGCAGCGATCGCCTCGAGAACCGTCGACATACCCACCAGGTCCGCACCGATGACACGGGCCATACGGATCTCGGCCGGCGTCTCGTAGTGCGGGCCGGGGAACTGGGCGTAGACACCCTCCTCCAGCGTGGGATCGATCTCCTTGCACAGCGCGCGCAGCCGGGGGGAGTACAGATCCGTCAGGTCCACGAAGTTCGCGCCGATGATGGGAGACGTCGCCGTGAGGTTGATGTGGTCGCTGATCAGCACCGGCTGCCCCGGACGCATGCCCTCGCGCAGACCGCCGCAGCCGTTGGTCAGCACGATCGTCTTGCAGCCGGCCGCCACGGCCGTACGGACGCCGTGCGCGACGGCGGCCACACCACGGCCCTCGTAGTAGTGCGTGCGGCCCAGGAAGACCAGGGCCCGCTTCTCGCCGATCTTGTACGAGCGGATCTTGCCGCCGTGGCCCTCGACGGCCGGCGGCGGGAACCCGGGCAGCTCGGTGACCTGGAACTCGGCGTCGGGAACGCCGAGCGCGTCCACGGCCGGAGCCCAGCCGGAGCCCATCACGAGGGCGACGTCGTGGGTCTCGGCGCCGGTCAGTTCGCGCAGGCGCGCGGCGGCGGCGTCGGCGGCGGCATGCGGGTCGCCCTGGATGTCGTCCGGAAGAAGAGATGCGTTCACGCGGATGAGCGTAGCCTCTTCCGGCCTACGCGCGTAGATGACAGAGCTAACGGGATGACGATCGTTGTCTTGTCGTTTCCAACGAAGTCCGGCGCAGGGAGAGGCACGGCGGGCGCGGGAGCTAGCAGGGGCGCTTGCGGAGTTCCATCACATAGTCGTGGGGCGCCCCCGCCGACTCCGCCGCGTCCGCGATCTCGCCGAGGTAGCGCGCCGACGGCAGGCCCCCCTCGTACGCGTCGAGGACGTACAGCCACGCCGACTCCTCGGTCTCCAGGGTGTGCACCCGCACCCGCATCCGGCGGTAGATGCCGAGGCCGACACCCTCCCAGCGGTCCATCGAGTCCTCGTCCGGCGGCGCGATGTCGTACAGCGCGACGAAGACCTGGGACTCGGGGTCCTCGACGATCGTCGCGAGCGCGCCCTCCCAGCCCATCTGCTCGCCGCCGAAGGTCAGCCGCCATCCGTTCAGCCAGCCGGTCGCGCGCATCGGCGAGTGCGGTGCGCGGCGCGTCATCAGCCGCGCGTCGAGGTTGCCGGCGTACGCGGCGTAGAGCGACATGGGGAGAGGGTACGGCAGTCGAAACGGCCGACCCGCCCGTCCCGTAGGTAACAAGATGGACCGTCCCGTGGCCCCCGGGCAGTAGCACCTTGAAGCGTGCGGGACAATGGAGTACGTGACTCGGATCGTGATCATCGGTGGCGGACCCGGCGGATACGAAGCGGCGCTGGTAGCAGCGCAGCTCGGCGCGGAGGTGACCGTCGTCGACTGCGACGGTCTGGGCGGAGCGTCGGTCCTGACCGACTGCGTGCCGTCGAAGACTCTTATCGCCACGGCCGAGGTGATGACCACCTTCGACTCGTCGTACGAAGAGCTCGGCATCATCGTCGCCGACGACACCCCACCCCTGGAGCAGGCCGCCCGGGTGGTCGGCGTGGACCTCGGGAAGGTCAACCGTCGTGTGAAGCGGCTCGCGCTCGCGCAGTCCCACGACATCACCGCTTCCGTCACCCGCGCCGGCGCCCGGGTGCTGCGCGGCCGGGGCCGCCTCGAGGGCATGCAGGCCCTCGACGGCTCCCGCAAGGTCATCGTCCAGGCCGCCGACGGCAGCGAGGAGACCCTGGTCGCCGACGCCGTCCTCATCGCGACCGGCGGCCATCCCCGCGAGGTGCCCGACGCCCAGCCCGACGGCGAGCGCATCCTCAACTGGACGCAGGTCTACGACCTCACCGAGCTGCCGGAAGAGCTCATCGTGGTCGGTTCCGGTGTGACCGGTGCCGAGTTCGCCGGCGCCTACCAGGCGCTCGGCTCGAAGGTCACCCTCGTCTCGTCCCGTGACCGGGTCCTGCCCGGCGAGGACCCGGACGCCGCCGCCGTGCTGGAGGACGTCTTCCGGCGCCGCGGCATGAACGTCATGGCCCGCTCCCGCGCCGCCGCCGCCAAACGGGTCGGCGACCGGGTCGAGGTCACCCTCTCCGACGGCCGGGTCATCACCGGCTCCCACTGCCTCATGGCCGTCGGCGCCATCCCCAACAGCGCGGGCCTCGGTCTGGAGGAGGCCGGCGTCAAGGTGCGCGAGTCCGGGCACATCTGGACCGACAAGGTGTCCAGGACGACGGCTCCCGGTGTGTACGCCGCCGGTGACGTGACCGGTGTCTTCGCCCTCGCGTCCGTGGCCGCCATGCAGGGCCGTATCGCCATGTACCACTTCCTCGGCGACGCGGTGGCCCCGCTGAACCTCAAGACCGTCTCCTCCAACGTCTTCACCGACCCGGAGATCGCCACGGTCGGCTACACGCAGGCGGACGTGGACGGGGGCAAGATCGACGCCCGGGTCGTGAAGCTTCCGCTGCTGCGCAACCCGCGCGCCAAGATGCAGGGCATCCGCGACGGCTTCGTCAAGATCTTCTGCCGTCCCGGCACGGGCATCGTCGTCGGCGGTGTGGTCGTGTCCCCGCGCGCCTCGGAACTGATCCATCCGATCTCGATCGCGGTCGACAACAACCTGACCGTCGAGCAGATCGCGAACGCCTTCACCGTGTACCCGTCTCTTTCGGGCTCGATCGCCGAGGTCGCACGCCAGCTCCACACCCGTAAGGAGACGGGCGAGAGCTAGGGCCTGTCCTGGCGGCCGAAACCGACTCCCCGCTGGTCACAGGGAGTTGTCGACCATTCGTGCGGCATAGTCGGGGGGCGTAGGCCCTATACCACTCCCGACCCTTCTGTGCGAACAACTTCTGTTATTCGGCGCATACTGCTGAAAGCAGACGGTCGTTGGGGTTACTGTCAGTTTCGTGTTCGCTGCAGAACGTCGCCAATTGATCCTCGAAATGGTGCGAGCGAACGGGGCCGTATCGCTCCGTGAGCTCGCCCGCGTCGTCCAGACCTCCGAAGTGACCGTACGGCGGGACGTGCGCGCACTGGAGGCAGAAGGACTCCTCGACCGCCGACATGGCGGTGCGGTATTGCCGGGCGGGTTCACGCGGGAGTCCGGCTTTCCGCAGAAATCACATCTCGCGACCGCCGAGAAGACGGCTATCGCCGACCTCGCCGCGAACTTCGTCGAAGAGGGCGAAGCGATCGTGGTCGGGGCGGGTACGACGACACAGGAGCTGGCCCGCCGGCTCGCTCGCGTACCCGGGCTGACCGTCGTCACCAACTCCCTGCTGGTGGCTCAGGCGTTGGCCCATGCCAACCGGGTGGAAGTCGTGATGACCGGCGGCACTCTGCGCGGTTCCAACTACGCCCTGGTGGGCTCCGGTGCCGAGCAGTCCCTTCAGGGGCTGCGGGTCTCGCGGGCCTTCCTGTCCGGGAGCGGACTCACCGCCGAGCGCGGGCTGTCCACGTCCAACATGCTGTCGGCATCCGTCGACCGGGCGCTGGTGCAGGCCGCCGCGGAGGTCGTCGTCCTCGCCGATCACACCAAGCTCGGTTCGGACACGATGTTCCAGACCGTGCCCACGGATGTGATCACCCGGCTGGTGACCGACGAGCCCCCGGCGCACGACGATCGTGCGGCCACGGAGTTGCAGGCGCTTGCCGACCAGGGTGTTCAGATCGCTGTCGCCGGGGGCTCGGGGAGTGATTCGGTCCCCCCGCGCCAACCTCGCCGGGACGTGTCCCTCCCAGGGCCTCGCCGAGTACCGGCAGGCTCCGCCGGGGCGGGGCTCCGGGCAACGTCGGTTCTGAGTGAGCCGGCGTCGGGTGCGGAGCAGCGGGCGGCTCGGGTTGCGGATATGCGGCGCCGGTAGGGTTCTTGGCCCATTCGCCGCAGGGGGTCGTGTTTGCTGCGCGAGTACCGGTTGGTCATGGCTGGTCGCGCAGTTCCCCGCGCCTCTAGGGGCGTTGTCCCTGGGCGGGTTTCAAGCCCCGTAGCGTCAGCATCAGCAATCGGTCCGCCAGGTCCGGGTCGCTCGACGACTCCTCCGCTGCCAGCGCGATGGCGTGTGTCAGTTGGAGCAGGTCGCCGATCGCCACGTCCTCGCGTACCGCGCCCACCTGCTGCGCGCGGGTCAGGAGGGCGCCGCCCGCTTCTCGGATGGGGTCGCTGCACCGCGCCAGGGCCGAGGTGTCGTCGTGGGAGACGGACATCAACGCCCTTGCCAGGCCCCGGTACTCGCTCGCCTGGGTGATCATCTCGCGGAGCCAGGTCACCAGGGCCGCGCAGGGCTCCGGTGACCGGCGCAGTTCGCCCGCGCGAGCCAGCAGGTCGTTCACCGCGTCCTCGAAGACCGCGCTCAACAGGGCGTTGCGGTTGGGGAAGTGGCGGTACAGGGTGCCGATGCCCACGCCCGCACGACGGGCCACGTCCTCCAGGGACGCTTCGGAGCCGTGGGCGGCGAAGGCGGTGCGGGCCTCGGCGAGGAGGCGGTCGTAGTTGCGGCGGGCGTCCGCGCGCATGGCACGCGTCGGCATGGGTGTCGCCGTGGCCTCCTGGTTCCCCATGGCTCCCACCTGCCCTCTCTCCTGCCCTCGTGTGTCTCCAGGATGCCGGAAAAAGGGAGCGCCCGGCGGACTGACTGTCAGTCCGCCGGGCGCTCCGGGATGTCCTGCGACCTTCCGGGGAAGGTGGGTCAGTCCTTGATCTCGCAGATCGCCGCACCCGAGGTGAGTGAGGCGCCGACCTCGGCGGACAGGCCCTTGATGGTGCCGGACTTGTGCGCGTTGAGCGGCTGTTCCATCTTCATGGCCTCCAGGACGACGACCAGGTCGCCCTCCTTGACCTCTTGGCCCTCCTCGACGGCGATCTTGACGATCGTGCCCTGCATCGGGGAGGCGAGGGTGTCGCCGGAGGCGACGGGGCCGGACTTCTTGGCCGCGCGGCGCTTGGGCTTGGCGCCCGCCGCGAGGCCGGTGCGGGCCAGGGACATGCCGAGCGAGGACGGCAGGGAGACCTCGAGGCGCTTGCCGCCGACCTCGACGATGACCGTCTCGCGGTCCGGCTCCTCGTCCGTCTCCGCGTCGGTGGGGGCGGCGAAGGGCTTGATCTCGTTGACGAACTCGGTCTCGATCCAGCGGGTGTGGACCGTGAAGGGGTCCTCGCTGCCGGTCAGCTCCGGAGCGAACGCCGGGTCCTTGACGACCGCGCGGTGGAACGGGATGGCCGTGGCCATGCCCTCCACCTGGAACTCCTCCAGGGCACGCGCGGCACGCTGCAGGGCCTGCTCACGGGTGGCACCGGTGACGATCAGCTTGGCCAGCAGGGAGTCCCAGGCCGGGCCGATGACCGAACCGGACTCGACGCCGGCGTCCAGCCGGACGCCCGGGCCGGACGGTCCGTTGAACACGGTGACCGTGCCGGGGGCCGGGAGGAAGTTGCGGCCCGGGTCCTCGCCGTTGATGCGGAACTCGAAGGAGTGGCCGCGCAGCTCCGGGTCGCCGTAGCCGAGCGCCTCGCCGTCGGCGATGCGGAACATCTCGCGGACGAGGTCGATGCCGGCGACCTCCTCGGTGACCGGGTGCTCCACCTGCAGACGGGTGTTGACCTCGAGGAAGGAGATCGTGCCGTCCATGCCGACGAGGAACTCCACCGTGCCGGCGCCGACGTAGCCGGCCTCCTTCAGGATCGCCTTGGACGAGGCGTACAGCTCCGCGACCTGGGCGTCCGAGAGGAACGGCGCGGGGGCCTCCTCGACCAGCTTCTGGTGGCGGCGCTGCAGCGAGCAGTCACGCGTCGACACGACGACCACGTTGCCGTGGGAGTCGGCCAGGCACTGTGTCTCCACGTGCCGCGGCTTGTCCAGGTAGCGCTCGACGAAGCACTCGCCGCGGCCGAACGCGGCGACGGCCTCACGGACCGCCGACTCGTAGAGCTCGGGCACCTCTTCGAGGGTGCGGGCGACCTTCAGACCGCGACCGCCGCCACCGAAGGCGGCCTTGATGGCGATCGGCAGACCGTGCTCCTGGGCGAAGGCCACGACCTCCTCCGCACCGGAGACCGGGTCCGGCGTACCGGCGACCAGCGGGGCGCCCGCGCGCTGCGCGATGTGCCGGGCGGCCACCTTGTCACCCAGGTCGCGGATGGCCTGCGGGGGCGGGCCGATCCAGATCAGGTCAGCGTCCAGGACCGCCTGAGCGAACTCGGCGTTCTCGGACAGGAATCCGTAGCCCGGATGGATGGCGTCCGCACCCGACTCGCGCGCCGCGTTCAGGACCTTCTCGATGTCCAGGTAGCTCGTCGCCGGGGTGTCACCACCCAGGGCGAACGCCTCATCCGCGGCGCGGACATGCAGAGCGTCCCGATCCGGGTCGGCGTACACGGCCACGCTCGCGATGCCGGCATCCCGGCAGGCCCGGGCAACGCGGACAGCGATTTCGCCACGGTTGGCGATGAGCACCTTGCGCACGATTGAGGCTCCCTCCTTGAAACAAGCCGAGTTTAGGGACTGCCGACACGGCACTTCGACCCGTCCCCAATGGTGAGCTTGCCCACACGGAGCGTGATTCGAGGCTCGCTCGACCCGCGAAATCCCTTGTCGCACCTCGGTACGCAGGACTCCTCCGAGAAACCCTAGCCCTCCTCTGTGGTCAAGGTCTCTGTGAGAGCGTGCTGCGGACCACTCGCTTTCTTTGTGGAGTCCCTACGAATGGCCCAATGATTCTTTGCCCTCCGTAGAACCCTTGTCCCGCGGTTTACCCGTTAGTAGCGTTCGCGTGTATCGAACGTACTTGAGGTAACAAGAGCTCGGCTTGAGAGTGGGTGGGGGCCGGTGGTGCGTAGACCGGTGGCATGGATCGTGGCGGTCGTGCTCTTCGTCGAGGCGCTCGGTATCGCGGCGGTGCAGTGGTTCATGGGTGTCGTCGTGGACCGGCAGGACATGTCCCTGGCGGGACTGGACCCGGACGTGATGTCGCTGTCGTCGAAGATCGGGGGCATCGTCTTCGGTCTCTACTTCGCACTGTGCGGCGTGGTCGCGCTGCTCGTGGCGTTGCGGAACCGTCCGCCGGCCGGCCTCGGCCGTGTCCTGCTGATCAGCGCGGCCGTGGTGCACGCGCTGCTGGGCGCGTTCGCGTGGGGGCTGCTGGGCTGGCCCGAGTTCGTGTTCATGGTGGCCGTGCTCGGCCTCATAGTGCTGCTCCTGATGACGTACGACCGTCCTCAGGAGCCCGCCGACGCGAAGCCGGACGCCCCCAAGGGGGATCCGGAGGGCCCCAGGGCGGGCCCGGAGACCCCCGAGGGGGACGGCGCGAGCCCGGTCAGGCCTGCGCCGGCGCCCACAACTCCGTGATGCCGACGCCCAGTCGGGCCAGCAGCTTCCGAACGAGGGGCAGGCTGATGCCGATCACGTTGCCGTGGTCGCCGTCGATACCCTCGATGAACGGCGCCGAGCGGCCGTCCAGGGTGAACGCCCCGGCGACGTAGAGGGGTTCGCCGGAGGCGACGTACGCGGCGATCTCCTCGTCGGTCGGCTCGCCGAAGCGGACGACGGTCGAGGCGACGCCGGAGACATACCGTCCGGTGACGGTGTCGTAGATGCAGTGCCCGGTCTGCAGCGTGCCCGCGCGGCCGCGCATGGCCTTCCAGCGGGCGGTGGCCTCCTCCTGGTCGGCGGGCTTGCCGAGCGCCTCGCCGTCCAGGTCGAGCACCGAGTCGCAGCCGATCACCAGCGCGCCTTTGACCTCGGGCTTCGCCGAGACGACGGAGGCCTTCGCCTCGGCCAGGGCGAGCGCCAGATCGGCGGGCGTGGGGGCGGTGACGGCGTCCTCGTCGACCCCGCTCACCAGCACCTCGGGGGTCAGTCCGGCCTGCCTCAGCAGGTTGAGCCGGGCGGGGGACTGCGAGGCGAGAACGAGTCGGCGGCGCGGCTGATCAGTCATGCGGTCAGGGTATCGGCGTCCGTCAGCCGACGCCGAGCACGATCATCGCGAGCACCATGGCCAACGCGAGGAAGAGTCCCAGTCTCCGCAGCATGTCCTGCATGTCGCGCAGTTCCTTGGGCGGCTCGTTCTCGGGGTCGGACCACAACATGCCTCCAGGGTGCGGGGGAGGCCTGGGGCGACGCCTGAGTACGCGTACTCAAATTCACCAAAAGGGTCTGGAGTTCCGTTAGTCTGACTTCAATTAAAGGAACCCTGGTCCCGTTTGGAAGGGCATGCCATGTTCACCACCGTCTGGACCGCGTCACCTCAGCTGCCGAGTGAGGGCTTCACCCCCAACTGGTCCCGGGAGGGCTTCTGGCGGCAGTCGCTGCGTCAGGTCGTCCGGCTGAGCGGGGGTGGGGACCGGGTGCGGGTGCGGCTGTCCCACGCGTACGGCACCTCGCCGGTGCGGATCGCGGGCGCGAGCGCGGGGTACGCGGGATCGTCGACGCGGCTCACCTTCGACGGCGGGCCGGACGCCGAGATCCCCGCGCGCGGGGAGATCGTCAGCGACGCCGTCCGACTCCCCGTCGCGACGGGGGAGTCGATGACGGTCACGCTGTATTTCGACACGGCGACCGGGCCCGCGACCTTCCACGCACAGGCCTTCACGACCAGCCGGCGGGGAGAGGGCGACCTGCTGGACGACGTGGACGGGGAGGGGTTCGACGCGGCGAGCGAGTCCTGGTACTTCCTGAGCGCGGTGGAGGTGGACGCCGGCCGGACGGACGGGGTCGCGCTGTTCGGGGACTCCCTCACGGACGGGTTCGGATCCACACCGGGTGCGGACCGACGCTGGTCGGACACGCTGGCCCGGCTCACGGGGCGGCCCGTCCTGAACGCGGGGATCGGCGGGAACCTGCTGCTCAACGACTCCGCGTGGTACGGGGAGAAGGGGGTTCACCGGTTGCGGCGGGACGTCCTGGACCGGCCGGGTGCGGACACGCTGGTCGTGCTGCTCGGGCTCAACGACATCGGGTTCAGCGAGACGGACGAGCAGCCGACGTACAAGCCGGCGCCGGTGGTGGAGGCGGACGAGATCGTCGCCGGGTACCGGGAGTTGATACGGCAGGCAAGGGGTCGCGGACTGCGGGTGGTGGGTGCGACCCTGCTGCCCTTCGGCGGGTCCGACCACTGGGGTGAGCACGCGGCCAAGGTGAGCCACGAGGTCAACGAGTGGATCCGCTGCTCAGGGGAGTACGACGCCGTGGTGGACCTGCAACGGCTGATGGCCGATCCGCAGGACCCGGACCGGCTCGACCCCGCCTACGACTTCGGCGATCACCTGCATCCGAACGACGAGGGATACGAGGTGATGGCCGAAGCCGTGGCGGCGGTCCTCTAACCGGGCCAGCAGGAACGTGCCCAGGCCGTCGGCCCTGGCTTGGGCAGCCGGTGTGCCGCGATGCGGGACGGGTCCGACCACCCGTCCCGCTGCTCGGGGGCGCCGGACGGAGCGTCTGCTGCCGCCGCGGCGCGGGCTCGGACCACCGCCAGAGCGGCGGCCAGCTCCTCGGGGGTGGGGTTGCCCCGTACGACTCTGATCGTCACAGCGGCTCCTTAGAGGGGGATGTTGCCGTGCTTCTTCGGGGGCAGGGACTCCCGCTTGGTGCGCAGCTGGCGCAGGCCGCGGACGATGTGGCGGCGGGTGTCGGACGGCATGATGACCGAGTCGACGTAGCCGCGCTCGGCCGCGACGTAGGGGTTGAGGAGGGTGTCCTCGTACTCCCGGATCAGCCGGGCGCGGACCACCTCCAGATCCTCCCCGTTCGCCTCCGCCTCGGCGATCGTGCGCCGGTGCAGGATGTTGACCGCTCCCTGGGCGCCCATGACGGCGATCTGGGCGGTCGGCCAGGCGAGGTTGAGGTCGGCGCCCAGGTGCTTGGAGCCCATGACGTCGTAGGCGCCGCCGAAGGCCTTGCGGGTGATCACCGTGATCAGCGGGACCGTGGCCTCCGCGTACGCGTAGATCAGCTTGGCGCCGCGGCGGATGATGCCGTCGTGCTCCTGGTCGACGCCCGGGAGGAAGCCGGGCACGTCCACGAAGGTGATGACCGGGATGTTGAAGGCGTCGCAGGTACGGACGAAGCGCGCCGCCTTCTCGCTCGCCGTGATGTCGAGGCAGCCGGCGAACTGCATCGGCTGGTTGGCGACGATGCCCACCGGGTGCCCCTCCACGCGGCCGAAGCCGGTGAGGATGTTCGGCGCGAACAGGGCTTGTGTCTCGAAGAACTCGGCGTCGTCCAGGACGTGTTCGATCACCGAGTGCATGTCGTACGGCTGGTTCGCGCTGTCCGGCACGATCGTGTCCAGCTCGCGGTCCTCGTCGGTGAGGGCGAGGTCCGCCTCCTCCGCGAAGACCGGCGCCTCGGAGAGGTTGTTGGACGGCAGGTACGACAGCAACTGCTTGACGTACTCGATGGCGTCCTTCTCGTCCCCGGCCATGTGATGCGCCACGCCGGACACCGAGTTGTGGGTGCGGGCGCCGCCCAGCTCCTCGAAGCCGACGTCCTCGCCGGTGACCGTCTTGATGACGTCCGGGCCGGTGATGAACATGTGCGAGGTCTGGTCGACCATCACCGTGAAGTCGGTGATGGCGGGGGAGTACACGGCGCCACCCGCGCACGGCCCGACGACCAGGCTGATCTGCGGGATGACCCCCGACGCGTGGGTGTTGCGGCGGAAGATCTCGCCGTACGCGCCGAGCGAGGCGACACCCTCCTGGATACGGGCACCACCCGAGTCGTTGATGCCGATGACCGGACAGCCGGTCTTCAGCGCGAAGTCCATGACCTTGACGATCTTCTGGCCGTAGACCTCGCCCAGGGCGCCGCCGAAGACGGTGAAGTCCTGCGAGAACACGGCGACGGGGCGGCCGTCGACGGTTCCGTACCCGGTGACGACCCCGTCGCCGTAGGGGCGGTTGTTCTCCAGGCCGAAGTCCGTCGAGCGATGCCGGGCGAACTCGTCGAACTCGACGAAGGAGTCCTCGTCGAGGAGCAGGTCGATGCGCTCACGGGCCGTCAACTTGCCCTTGGCATGCTGTTTCTCGACGGCACGTTCGGAGCCGGCGTGCGTAGCTTCCTGCGTGCGGCGCTGCAGATCCGCAAGCTTGCCCGCGGTGGTGTGGATGTCGATCTCTTCCGGCTCGGACATCGCTATGCGGCTCCCTGCCTGCTCAAAAGGGGGGACGGTTACTCATCCGTAGAGTAGTGGGGGGCCCATGAAACAGCAGGCCGGGCGATGGGTTCTGAGACCAACGCCACCGGACGTCTGAGATGAAGGCCACCTCCCACATTAGGGACCAATGGGGCATCCATCCGGTCCAGCGCCACCCAGCGGGCTGGAGGCAGGGCGAACGCGCGTACTCGTATTCGCCGGTTGGGGTGATCGCGGCGGGAAAGGGTGCGGGTGTGCGGGTCCCGTACGTACGGTCGCATGGCAAGAAGGGATGGATGAGCGGAACGTGGGCGGGGTGGGAGCGTGGCAGCAGCGGCGGAGACCGGTGGGGCGGGACATGCCCGGTACACGGTCCGGCTGCGTGTGTCGTCCACCGCTCGCACCGCCCTGACGGCGGAGTGGGACCGGTGCCGGTGGGTGTGGAACGAGTGCGTGGCCAAGTCCAGGGCAGTGCACCAGCGCAACAAGGCCACCGGAGAGAGCTGGACGTGCGGCCCTGCACAGCTCGACAGCATGCTGACCGAGGCACGTAAGGCGACCCCGTGGCTGCGCGAGGGCGGCTCGATGCCGCAGCAGCAGACCATCAGGGACTTCGGCCGGTCGCGCGCCAAGCTAGGACATCAAGGCCAGGCTGCCCATGGCACGCCGGGCCGGGACGCCTGGCTGGAAGACGAAGCGCGAGCATCTGCCTTCCCTCAACTACACCCGGCAGGGTTTCCGGGCTGAAGGGAGGCACACTGCACCTGGTCGGTGGGATCGCTTTGACTGTGGTGTGGTCACGGGAGCTGCCCGCTGCCCCTTCCAGTGTGCGCGTCTACCAGGACGTCATCGGCCACTGGTACGGCAGTTTCGTCGTCCCTGCCGCCGTCGAACTGTTATCGAGCACCGGTGCGGTGATCGGCATCGACTGGGGAGTGAAGGAGACCGCCACCACCACGTCCGATGCCCACGACCCCCCGCACGCCGAGCACGGCAAGAGGGCCAAGGAGAAGCTGTCGCGGTACGACCGGATGATGGCCCGCCGTAAGCCGAAGAAGGGCCAGGCCGCCTCGAAGGGCTACCGCGGGGCGAAACGACTGCGTGCCAAGGCGTGCAAGAAGGTCGCACGTCAGCGCCAGGACGCGGGCCGCAAATGGGCCAAGAAGGTCGTGACCGACCATGACGTGATCGCGGTCGAGGATTTCAAGCCGAAGTTCCTCAGCCGGACATCGATGGCGAGGAAGGCTGCTGACGCTGCCGTCGGAGCCACCAAGCGGGCCTTGATCGAGATGGCCCGCAAGCACGGCAGGACCCGGCTGGTGTCGAGGGCATGAGACCACCCGGGGTGCCGCCCCGGGTGGCTGCCTGAGCCAGGGATCCTCTCCCTTCGGGGAGGGGAGGATTCAATAGGGTGGCTTGCATGACGCCGCGAGATGCTTCAGACGACAACCGTTGGTCCGACCTCGAGCGGCCGCCGCTCAATGGGGCCGCGCTGCGGCGGGGGCTGGTGCGGGATGGTGGGCATGGGGGGCTGTACTGCGATGTGGATGTCGTGCAGCGCACCGGGTCCACCAACAACGACCTGGTGGGGCTCGCCGTCAAGGGGGACGCCGAGGAGGGTGCGGTTCTGGTCGCCGAGGAGCAGACGGCCGGGCGGGGGCGGCTGGATCGGCAGTGGACGGCGCCGGCGCGTTCGGGGCTGTTCTTCTCCGTTCTGTTGAAGCCGGCCGAGGTGCCGGTGGCGCGCTGGGGGTGGCTGCCGTTGTTGACCGGTGTTGCCGTCGCGACGGGGCTGTCGCGGGCGGCGGGCATTGACACGGCACTCAAGTGGCCCAATGACCTGCTGGTTTCCGTCGGCGGCGAGGAGCGCAAGGCCGGTGGGATCCTCGCGGAGCGGGCCGGTGAGGCCGGGGTCGTGGTCGGGGTCGGCATCAATGTCACGTTGCGTGAGGACGAGCTGCCGGTGCCGCAGGCGGGTTCGCTGCTGCTGGCCGGGGCGATCACCACGGACCGTGATCCCCTGCTGCGGGCCGTGCTGCGGTCGCTGGAGGAGTGGTACGGGCGGTGGCGCGAGGCCGGCGGTGACCCCGTGGCGAGCGGTCTCCAGGAGACGTACGCGGCGGCCTGCGCGACCCTGGGGCGGACGGTACGCGCGGAGCTGCCGGGCGATCGTTCGATCACTGGGGAGGCGGTGGCGGTGGACGGCGACGGCCGCCTGGTGATCGCGACGCAGGAGGGCGTGCAGGAGCCGGTGGGAGCGGGAGACATCGTTCACCTGCGACCTGCGTGAACGCATGTCCCCGGGCACGTACCCTCAACCACCCCTTCTCTCGGCTCCACGGGAGTGAGCTACGGCACACCTGACGTAAAGTAAAGGCCGGTCGATACCTGACCGCGGCAGATCGGAAGGGCAGCAGGCGTGACCGTCGACGACACGGGTTCCGGCGCGGACACGAACGGCGCCACCCCCGGGGGGGACCCGCACCCGCTCGCCGTGCGTCTGGAGGCGCTGATCCTCGGCGCCGAGCGGCGCTACACGCCCTTCCAGGCGGCCCGTACCGCCGGTGTCTCGATGGAGCTGGCCACCCGCTTCTGGCGGGCGATGGGCTTCGCGGACGTCGGACAGGCCAAGGCGTTCACGGAAGCCGACGTCCTCGCGCTGCGGCGCCTCGCCGGTCTGGTCGAGGCGGGGCTGCTGAGCGAGGCGATGGCCGTGCAGGTGGCCAGGTCCACCGGGCAGACCACCGCCCGGCTCGCGGAGTGGCAGATCGACTCCTTCCTGGAGGGCCTGACCGAGCCGCCCGAGCCGGGGATGACCCGTACCGAGGTGACGTACCCGATCATCGAGCTGCTCCTGCCCGAGCTGGAGGAGTTCCTCGTCTACGTCTGGCGGCGCCAGCTCGCCGCCTCGGCGGGCCGGGTCGTGCAGGCCGCCGACGACGAGGAGATGGTGGACCGGCGGCTCGCGGTCGGGTTCGCCGACCTCGTCGGGTTCACGCGGCTGACCCGTCGTATGGAGGAGGAGGAACTCGGCGAGCTCGTCGAGGCCTTCGAGACCACCGCCGCCGATCTGGTCGCCGCGCACGGCGGCCGGCTCATCAAGACCCTCGGCGACGAGGTGCTGTACGCCGCCGACGACGCGGGTGTCGCCGCCGAGATCGCGCTGCGGCTCATCGAGACGATGGCGAACGACGAGACCATGCCGGAGCTGCGCGTCGGCATCGCCTTCGGCACGGTGACCACTCGTATGGGCGATGTCTTCGGTACGACGGTGAACCTGGCCTCCCGGCTGACCTCGATAGCTCCCCGGGACGCCGTGCTCGTCGACGCCGCGTTCGCCGAGGAGCTGATCCGCACCACCGAGGCTCCCGCCTCCGAGGCGGAGGCCGCCGAGGCCGCGGCGACCGCCGAGAAGGAGGGCGAGGAGCCGCCGACGTACCGCTTCGGGCTCCAGCCGATGTGGCAGCGGCCGGTGCGAGGTCTTGGCGTGGTCGAGCCTTGGTTGTTGACGCGGAGGTCCGGCGGGGCGCCGTAACGGCGGGCTGCGGCCGGTGAGGGCTGGTCGCGCCCTCGCGGCGGTGGCGGCCGCATGTCGATGCAGCCCCGCGCCGGATTCAACGGCCCAAGGGGCCCACGCACAACCCGATGACCGGTACGCACACGCCTCCGGGCTGGTTCGGTTCCGGGTCCGGCGCGTTCGTGCTCTGGCTCGGAGCGGGCGCCGGCTGCGGGGCCGCGCTGCTCGGGGTCGCCGCCGGGGGTGTGGTCGCGGGTGCCGGGGTGTTCGGGGCGTCGGGGATGGTCGTGGCGACGGCCGCGGGGACCACGGAGCCCGCCGGTGCGGGGGTCGTCGCGGACGGGAGCGGTACGAGGGTGCCGGCCGCCGTCGGTGCCGCGCCGGCCCCGCCCATCGTGGCGGTCGCCGCCGGGCTCACCTTCGGTACCGAACCGACGGTCGCGGCGGCGTTGGTCGCCCGGTCCGTGCCGGTGCCCGGGTCGTCGAAGCGGGGTTCGGCCTCCGTGGTGCCGGTGCCCGGGCCGCCGCCGAGGCCGGGCTCGGACGCCAGTCGTACGAGGCTCAGCGCTCCGGCGGCCAGGGCGAGTCCGCCGGCGGCGAGGAGGATCTTGCGGGGGCGGGGGCGGCGGTGCCGGCCACGGGGAGCCGCGAAGAGGCTGGGCGGTGCGATCTCCGGAGCCTGGGCGAAGGCCGCGTCCAGCCGTGGTGCGGTGTCCGTCATCGTCGTCATCGCGATCCCTCCCCATGCGCTCGCGCCCCCGGTGCGCCGCGCCGGAGCGCACGCTATGCGCTCCTGTGGGCGGTGCGACCCGAGTTGGGCGGGATCTCACTCGAACGGGGAGTCGGGCGGGAATGCGGGAACCGCCCGCGCCTGCTGCCCTTTCGCGCCGGGGGCCGGGCTGCGATGATCGGGGCGGACGTTGTTAACCCGCGTTAACCGGAGGGTGTCATGAGCGAGGAACGGTTCGGGGAGTTCGTGCTGGTGCGGCGGCACGGGCACGTCGCGGAGCTCGCCCTCGACCGGCCGAAGGCCATGAACGCCGTGTCGACGGAGATGGCCCGGTCGCTGGCGGCGGCCTGTGCGGCGCTGGGGGACGACAAGGACGTACGGGTGGTCGTGCTGACGTCGACGCACGAGCGGGCGTTCTGTGTCGGGGCGGATCTCAAGGAACGGAACTCCTTCAGCGACGCCGACCTGGTGCGCCAGCGGCCGGTGGCTCGCGGTGCGTACACCGGAGTGCTGGAACTCCCGGTGCCGACGATCGCGGCGGTGCACGGATTCGCTCTCGGCGGCGGCTTCGAGCTGGCCCTGTCGTGTGACGTGATCGTGGCGGACCGCACGGCGGTGGTGGGGTTGCCGGAGGTCTCGGTCGGGGTGATTCCGGGCGGTGGGGGTACGCAGTTGCTCCCGCGTCGGGTGGGTGCCGCCCGGGCCGCGGAACTGATCTTCACGGCGCGGCGGGTGGAGGCCGGGGAGGCCCGGGAGCTGGGGCTCGTGGATCTGCTCGTGGAGGAGGGGCGGGACCGGGAGGAGGCGCTGGGGTTGGGGGCGCGGATCGCCGCGAACTCCCCGGTGGGGTTGAGAGCCGCGAAGAAGGCGTTGCGGCTCGGGCATGGGCTGGACCTGAGGGCGGGCCTCGAGGTCGAGGACGCGGCGTGGAGGTCGGTGGCGTTCTCGGGGGACCGGGCGGAGGGAGTGCGGGCGTTCAACGAGAAGAGGACGCCCGAGTGGCCGGGGGAGTGAGCCCGGTGCGACGGGGTGCGGCGACATGTGACTGGCGGTGACTGCGCGCACCTAAGGGGCGCGGGGAACTGCGCGACCGGCCCCCACGCACCCGCACTCCGCCGAACCGCTCAGCCACCCCACCTTTCCGGCGCCCCCAACACCTGTTCGGCGCATCAATGTCCCTGTTCGTCCCAAACCTCCCTAGCCTGGAGTGATGGGTGAGGACAAGCGGCTCGCGGCCGTCGTCGCGTTGGCTCAGGGCATGGCGGCAGCCCATGGTTCACGCGAGGCGTGGCGCGCCGCGGCGACCGGTGCCTGCCGGGCCCTCGGTGGGAGCTTCGCCGCGCTGTCCGTATGGGAGCGGGAGCTCGGGCGCCTCAGGGTCCTCGTCAACGTCGGGGAGCGGGCGCCCGACGAGAAGGAGTTCCCCGACGGCGAGGCGTACCCCGTCCACCAGTTCCCCGAGATCACCGAGTTCCTGCACGAGCGGTGGGCCGGGGGCGGCGAGCCCAACGCTTGGGTGGAGACGGCCGAGGGACCCGCCGCCGGGCGCCGGCCCGGATACGTCCACCAGCGAGTCGCCGCCCTGCGCAGGAGAGGCCGCGGCTGCTGCGTCGTCGCCCCCATCGTGCTCAACGGCCGCGCCTGGGGCGAGCTCTACGTCGCCCGCCCCGCCGGGCAACCCGTCTTCGACCGCGCCGACGCCGACTTCGCCACCGTCCTCGCCTCCGTCGTCGCCGCCGGGATCGCCCAGACCGAGCGGCTGGAGGAGGCGAGACGGCTGGCGTTCACCGACGCGCTCACCGGTCTCGCGAACCGTCGGGCCGTCGACGTACGCCTTGACGAAGCGGTGGAGCGGCACAAGCGGGAGGGTGTCGTCGTCAGCCTCGTCGTCTGCGATCTGAACGGGCTCAAGCGCGTCAACGACACCCAGGGGCACGCCGTCGGGGACCGGCTGCTGGAGCGGTTCGGGTCCGTTCTCTCCCTCTGCGGCGCCATGCTGCCGGGGGCGCTCGCCGCGCGGCTCGGCGGGGACGAGTTCTGTCTGCTCGTCGTGGGCCCCGGTGCCGACGAGGTGGTGAAGGCCGCCGACGAACTGTGCCGCCGGGCCGCCGAGTTGGAACTGGGGGACGGTGTGGCCTGCGGTGTCGCGTCGACCGAGGATCCCATCGGGCCCGTCCGCTCCGCCCGCCGGCTGTTCCGGCTCGCCGACGCCGCCCAGTACCGGGCGAAGGCCGAACGCGCCGCCAAGCCGGTGGTCGCGGGGCGGGAGGGGCCCGACGACCCGGTCGTACGACTGGCCGACGCGCCCTCCCGGGAGGGGCATGCGGAGCGTCGGCGGTTCCGGGGGCGGCGTCTGTGACGTACGCACGGGTAAGGGGCAAACCCCGCCCCCACTCGTGACATCCTCGTCTTCAGTGCGTACGCTCCTGAATATGGATATGCACACTGTGGTGGTGGAGACGTCCGGGGTGACCGCGTCCGACGTTCTCGCCGTGGCGCGCGACGGCGCCCGGATCGAGCTCTCCGCCGAGGCGGTCACGGCGCTCGCCGCCGCCCGCGAGATCGTGGAGGCGCTGGCCGCCAAGCCCGACCCCGTCTACGGCGTGAGCACCGGCTTCGGCGCACTGGCGACCCGGCACATCAGCACCGAGCTCCGCGCCCAGCTCCAGCGCAACATCGTCCGCTCGCACGCCGCCGGCATGGGCCCGCGGGTGGAGCGGGAGGTCGTACGGGCGCTGATGTTCCTGCGGCTGAAGACCGTCTGCTCGGGCCGCACCGGTGTCCGTCCCGAGGTCGCGCAGACCATGGCCGACGTCCTGAACGCCGGGATCACCCCCGTCGTCCACGAGTACGGCTCCCTCGGCTGCTCCGGCGACCTCGCGCCTCTGTCCCACTGCGCCCTCACGCTCATGGGCGAGGGGGACGCCGAGGGACCGGACGGGGTCCTGCGGCCCGCCGGTGAGCTGCTCGCCACCCACGGCATCGCCCCCGTCGAGCTGCGGGAGAAGGAGGGCCTCGCCCTTCTCAACGGCACCGACGGCATGCTCGGCATGCTGGTCATGGCACTCGCCGACCTCGACATGCTCTACAAGTCGGCCGACATCACGGCCGCCCTGTCGATGGAGGGCCTGCTCGGCACCGACAAGGTCCTCGCCCCCGAACTGCACGCCATCCGCCCCCACCCGGGGCAGGGCGCCAGCGCCGCCAACATGCTGGCCGTACTGAAGGGTTCGCAGCTCACCGGGCATCACCAGGACGACGCGCCGCGCGTGCAGGACGCCTACTCGGTGCGCTGCGCCCCGCAGGTCGCGGGCGCCGGGCGGGACACGATGGCGCATGCGCGGCTGGTCGCCGAGCGCGAGCTGGCGTCCGCCGTCGACAACCCCGTCGTACTGCCCGACGGGCGGGTCGAGTCCAACGGCAACTTCCATGGCGCACCCGTCGCCTACGTCCTGGACTTCCTGGCCATCGCCGCCGCCGACCTCGCCTCCATCGCGGAGCGGCGTACCGACCGGCTGCTCGACAAGAACCGCAGCCACGGTCTGCCGCCGTTCCTCGCGGACGACGCGGGCGTCGACTCGGGGCTGATGATCGCCCAGTACACCCAGGCCGCGCTGGTGAGCGAGATGAAGCGGCTGGCCGTGCCGGCGTCGGCGGACTCGATCCCGTCCTCCGCGATGCAGGAGGACCACGTGTCCATGGGCTGGTCGGCGGCGCGCAAGCTGCGGACGGCCGTCGACAACCTCACCCGGGTCGTCGCCGTCGAGCTGTACGCCGCCACGCGCGCGGTGGAGCTGCGCGAGGGGCTGTCCCCGGCGCCGGCCTCGCAGGCGGTCATCGAGGCCGTACGGAAGGCGGGCGTCCAGGGTCCGGGCCCGGACCGGTTCCTCGCGCCCGACCTGGCCGCGGCGGACGCGTTCGTACGCAGCGGGCAGCTGGTGGCGGCGGCCGAGACGGTCACCGGACCGCTTCGGTAGACGGCATGAAGGGGCCCTGTCGTGCGACAGGGCCCCCTTGCGACGGTGCTTACTTGAGCTTCTTGGCCTGCGCGTCGACGACGGTGCCGTCGACCGGGTACGCCTTGCCGGTCATCAGCGAGCCGAGGTTGATCGTGTAGTACGTGGCGATGGTGTTGCCGTGGCGGACGACCTCGGCGTGGACGGTACCGGTGTCGGCCGAGCCCTCCATCTCGCCCTCGGAGGCGAAGGCGATCGACTCGTCGCCGGTGCCCGAGCCCTTCTCCGCGGTGATCTTGGTGAGCTTCTGCTTCTCACCGTCCGCGGTGACCGTGAAGCCGCCGGAGCAGCCCTCGACGGCGTCCGAGACGGACTTGAAGGTCTTGGCCGCGCCGTCGCCCTCGTAGGACGAGAGGCCGACGATCGTCACGTTGACGCTCATCGCGTCCGTGAGGGTGTCCTCCACCTCGCCCTCCGCCAGGTCCTCCACGGACTTGGAGGCGGTGTCGGTGGGGTTCTTCTCCTGAGTGGCCTGGACGCTGGTCTCCGCGGCCGCGTCACCGGGCGCCTGGGCCGACATGGCGAAGGCGAGCGGCCGGCACTTCTCGTCGGAGGTCGTGACCTCGTCCTTGGTCTCCGGAGCCCCGAGCGTCTTGGCGACCTTGTAGCCGTCCACATCGCCCTGGGCGAGGATCAGCTTCTGCAGTTCGGCCGCGGTGTACGTCTTCCCGGCCGGGGCGGACGAGGAGGAATCCGACCCCGTTTCCTTGGCGTCGTCCGAACCCTCGTCCGAACAGCCCGTGATGAGGGCGAGTGACAGCGCGCTCACGGCGAGCGTGGCGCCTATGCGCGCCCCCGATGATCTCTTCATGAGCGGACTATGAGGTTTTGGTCAAACGCGCGTCAAGTCGATTCAAAACCCGAGACGTTCCCGGCGCACCGAATAGACGACGAAACCGGCACCGAGGCCGAGGAAGGCCGTGCCGCCGACGACGTACGGCGTGGTGTCGAAGCTGCCGGTGTCGGCGAGCCGGGCGCCGTCCTGCGTGTCCTGGTCCTGGGCCGACTCGGCGGTCGTGGCCCTGGCCTGCTGCGTGACCTGCGTTCTCGCCGGTTCGTCCTGGGACGCGTTGGCGGAAGGGACGAACCACAGGGCGCCCAGGAGGGTGCCCGCGGCGGTGGCGGTCAGCAACGAACGGCGAGCGGATGACACGGAATATCGATCCCCTTGTGGCGCTGGCGAATTGGCCGTGTGGGGCGATGTTAATGAAAGGGGCGGGTCACAGGAAAGTCACGGGGGCGAAGGGCCGTACTCTCCGGGACATGAGCACTTCAGAGACATCACGTTTTGTCCGCCTTCGCGTGGAACTCGTCGTCGAGATCGGCGACGAGGAGGCCGTGACGAGGGCCGCGTTGGAGCGGATCGCCGACGATTCCGAGATGCCGGCCGACGAGCAGACCCACGCCGAGAGCGCTGTGACGGAAGACACCGCGGAGGCCCTCGCGTATCTCGTCGATCCGTTCGACCTGGTCAGCGAGGTACCCGGGGTCGAACTCGTGCAGGCCTCCTGGTCGAGCGAGCAGATCGACTACGACCCGGATTCGCCGGAGTGGGACCTCGACGAGGATGATGTGACCGAGGACGACGACGAAGAAGCGGCAGTGGTGGCCGGCTGAGCAGTCTTGGGGAAATCGTGACCCCGGACGGCAACCGCCGCCCGGGGTTTACTCGTCTCAGGGGGCGCACGAACCGCCCGCGGCGCAGTCGTTAGTGGCTGCAGTCGCACCACCCGCCACGGCGGACGTGGTGTGCCCCACACCTTCGAAGAATGTGGAACGGGACGAACCGGTCGTAGCGTTGAAGATTCATTAACGGGGACTCTCGGGGTTTTGGGGATTCGGCAACGATGGAGAAGCGTGTGATGACGGTCAGTAAGCGGCGCAGGGGCCTTACGGTCGCGTCCGCACTGCTCGGCGGTGTGCTCGTACTGTCGGCCTGTTCCAGCGGCGACAACGATGCCTCTGGCAGCAGCAACGACACCTCGCAGGCCAAGGCCGACGAGGCGGCGGCCAAGAAGACGTCCGAGGCCGACATCAAGATCACGCCCAAGGACGGCTCGGACAACGCCTCCATCAACAACTCGGCCGCCGTCACCGTGAGCAAGGGCACGCTCACGGACGTCTCCATGACGACCGCCGACGGCGCCGAGGTCGCGGGCGCGCTGTCCGCCGACAAGACCAGCTGGAAGCCGAGCGCCCAGCTGGAGCGCTCGACCACCTACAAGCTGGCCGCCGAGGCCAAGGACTCCGACGGCCGCGTGGCCCACGAGAACGCCTCGTTCACCACGGTCTCCCCGACCAACAGCTTCATAGGCAACTTCACGCCGGAGGACGGTTCCACCGTCGGCGTGGGCATGCCGGTGTCGATCAACTTCGACAAGGCGATCACCAACAAGTCGGCCGTCCAGAAGGGCATCACCGTCTCCTCGTCCAGCGGCCAGGAGGTCGTCGGGCACTGGTTCAACGCCAACCGCATCGACTTCCGCCCGGACGACTACTGGACCGAGAACTCCACCGTCACGCTGAAGCTCGCGCTCGACGGTGTCGAGGGCGCGGACGGTGTCTACGGCGTCCAGCAGAAGACGGTCACCTTCAAGATCGGCCGCAACCAGGTCACGTACGTCGACGCGAAGACCAAGCAGATGAAGGTCACGCAGGACGGCAAGACGGTCAAGACGATCCCGATCTCGGCCGGCTCCCCGGAGAACAAGACGTACGAGGGCATCATGGTGATGTCCGAGAAGTTCAAGGAGACGCGCATGAACGGCGCGACCGTGGGCTTCACCGACGACGACGGCAAGGGCGAGTACGACATCAAGGACGTGCCGCACGCCATCCGCCTCACCAACTCCGGCACCTTCGTGCACGGCAACTACTGGGGCGCGAAGTCCATCTTCGGCAGCGTGAACACCAGCCACGGCTGCGTCGGCCTCTCGGACACCAAGGGCGCCAACGACAAGGGCACCGCGGGCTACTGGTTCTACAACAACTCGATCGTCGGCGACGTCGTGATCGTCCAGAACACCGGCGACAAGACGGTCTCCCCGGACAACGGCCTCAACGGCTGGAACCTCAGCTGGGCCGACTGGAAGGCCGGCTCGGCCGCCTGATCCAGGGTCTGTTCACAGTTTTCCGATGCCGCCCCCAGGGGCGGCATCGGTGTTTCTGGGCCTCACCACAGCCTTCTCATGCATCTCTTATTTAGGCCTTATCCAGTCATCACGCGCCGTACCTAGCTTGCGGCGCATGTTCTTCACCTACCTGAGGCGCGAACTGCGCCGCCGCAGAAAGGCGGCCCTCGTCGTCGCCTCCGGGCTCGCGCTCGGTATCGCGCTGGTCATCGTGGTCAACTCCGTGTCCTCCGGCATGGGCAAGGCCCAGGACAAGGTCCTGGAGTCGCTCTACGGTCTCGGCACGGACATGACGGTCACCAAGGCCGCCCCGGCGCAGTCGGGCGACAACGCCCAGCAGCGCCCCCGCTTCGAGTTCGACGCGCAGGACAGCGACTCCGACGCGGAGCAGAGCAGCGACATCGTCATGCCCCAGGGCTTCCAGACGCTGGCCGCCACCACCGTCACCAAGGTCGGCTCGCAGAAGGGTGTCTCGGACGCGGTCGGCGGTCTGAGCCTCCAGGTCGTCAAGGTCGACGGTCAGTTCACCCGCGGCCAGTTCCAGCAGAACGACAACGGCGGCCAGCAGCAGGGCGGCCCCGGTGGGAACGGCGGCGGCACCGGCCAGCCGCAGGGCGAAGTGCGGGGCGGCGGCGCCAACTTCGACGTCAACAACTACTCCGTCTACGGCACCGACGTCACCCAGTCCGGGGCCGGCCCGCTGACCTCCTCCAAGATCACCAGCGGCCGTACCTTCAAGTCGACGGAGACCGACGCCAAGGTGACCGTCGTCGACTCGGCCTACGCCAAGGAGAAGGAGCTCAAGGTCGGCTCCACGGTCACCGTCAAGAAGGTCGAGTTCAAGGTGATCGGCGTCGCGACCGCGGACAGCGGTGACGCGGCGGCCAACCTGTACATCCCGCTCAAGCAGGCGCAGACGATCAGCGACCAGAAGAACAAGGTCACCACGATCTACGTCAAGGCGACGGACTCCCAGCAGATCGACGCCGTCAAGTCGACCATCCAGAAGAACATCTCGGGTACGACCGTGACGACCTCCGCCGACCTCGCGGACACCGTCTCCGGCTCCCTCTCCACCGCCTCCGACCTCGCCACCAGCGTCGGCAAGTGGCTCTCCATCGCGGTTCTCATCGCCGCGTTCCTGGTCGCCGGTCTGCTGACCTCCTCGGCGGTCTCCCGCCGGGTCCGCGAGTTCGGCACGCTCAAGGCCCTGGGCTGGCGCTCGGGCCGGGTGACCCGGCAGGTCGTCGGCGAAGCCATGGTCAACGGGCTGCTCGGCGGCGCGCTGGGGATCGCGCTCGGCCTGGCGGGCGCGTACGTGGTGACCGCCATCAGCCCCACTCTCCAGGCCCAGTTGGGCGGCTCGACCGGAGGCGGCGGAGGCGCGGGCGGCGGCCCCGGCGGTGGCGGCGGCTTCGGCGGCGGCCCTGGCCGGGCGGCGACGTCCAAGACCCTGGAGGTCGCCCTGACGGCCCCGGTGAGCGTGACGACCGTGGCCATCGCGGTGGGCCTCGCGGTGGCCGGCGGCCTGATCGCGGGCGCGTTCGGCGGCTGGCGCGCATCACGCCTGCGTCCGGCGGACGCGCTGAGGAGAGTCGAGTAGCGAGGGGTTCTGCGTGGCCGACGGGACTTGACCCACTCAGGGGCGCGGGGAACTGCGCGACCAGCCCCCACCAGCCCGCAGCCGACAACCGACACGCACCACCCCGAACCCCACCCAGGAGCCACCCGTGTACGAACTCAGAAGCGTCACCAAGCGCTACACCCGAGGCAGGGAAACCGTCGACGCCCTCGCCGGCGTCGACCTCACCATCGCCGACGGGGACCGCCTCGTCATCCAGGGCCCCACCGGCGGCGGCAAGTCCACCCTCCTCCAGATGCTCGGCGGTCTCGACCGCCCCACGGAAGGCGAGGTCGTCCTCGACGGCACCGACCTGGCCAGGCTCTCCGAGGCCAAGCTCACCAGGGTCCGCAGCGAGAACATCGGCTTCGTCTTCCAGTCCTTCAACCTGATCCCCACGCTCACCGCACAGGAGAACGTGGAAACCGCCCTCGTCCCCCTCGGCACCAAGGTGAAGGAACGCCGCGAACGGGCCGCCGAGGCGCTGAAGTCCGTAGGCCTCGGAGAACGCCTCGGACACCTGCCCGGCGAGATGTCCGGAGGACAGCAGCAGCGCGTCGCGATCGCCCGCGCCCTCGTCAAGAACCCCAAGGTGCTGCTCGCCGACGAACCCACCGGCAACCTCGACGAGTCGATGCGCGATGAGATCATGGACGTACTCGAACGCATGTGGAAGGAGCTCGGGCTCACTTTCATCATGGTCACGCATGATTCGTCCATCGCGAGGAAGGCCCCGCGGATCGCGACCATCCGCAAGGGCAGGATCACGGTGAAGGAGAACGCGGGCGCATGAATATGAGCAACACGTAACAGTGCCCCGCTGTGGGGTTCCTGTCTATTGAGGTGCCTGATCGCCCCCCGGCATACTGCGTGTTCCGGGGGGTGCACGCGCATGCGTGCGGGACCGCCCCCGCCCGGGTGAACGGGGAATTCACCCGGTCCTTCAGCAAGGGGGAAACTTGCGCAGACAAGTGAAAAGAGTTTGTGCTGCCACCGTGGCCACGGGAGCAGCGGTCGCCCTCGCGGCGGGCATGACCAGCCCCGCGGCGGCGGAGCCGGAGCAGCGGGCGGCAGGCTCACCGGCAGCCTCCTCCTCACTCAAGGCACACCATCGCATCACTCTGATCACGGGTGACCGGGTCGCCGTCGACGCCAAGGGACAGGTCGTCAGCGTCGAGCGGGCCAAGGGGCGGGAGCGCATACCGTTCCAGGTCCGCAAGGCCGACGGGCACACCCTGGTCATACCCGCCGACGCGGCCCAGCTGGTCGCCACCGGCAAGCTGGACCAGCGGCTCTTCGACATCACCGAGCTCAACAAGTCCGCGACCCGCAAGTCGCAGGCCAAGGGCCTGAAGGTGATCGTCGGCTACAAGGGCGCCGCGACCGCCGCGAAGGACGACGTCCGGGACGCGGGCACGCTCCGCGTGGCCCTGAAGTCGCTGAACGCGGACGCGGTGCAGACCTCGACCGCCGACGCGCCCGAGCTGTGGGACGCGGTCACCAACGGCGACAAGACGGCCTCCGGCATCGCGCACGTCTGGCTCGACGGCGTCCGCAAGGCCAGCCTCGACAAGTCCGTGCCGCAGATCGGCGCCCCCAAGGCGTGGGCCGCCGGCTACAACGGCAAGGGCGTCAAGATCGCAGTCCTGGACACCGGTGTCGATGCCACTCACCCGGACCTCAAGGACCAGGTGATCGACGCCAAGAACTTCTCCACGGCCGCCGACGCCACCGACCACTTCGGCCACGGCACGCACGTCGCGTCCATCGCGGCGGGCACCGGCGCCAAGTCGGGCGGCAAGTACAAGGGCGTGGCGCCCGGCGCCAAGCTCCTCAACGGCAAGGTCCTCGACGACAACGGCTCGGGCGACGACTCCGGCATCCTCGCCGGCATGGAGTGGGCCGTCGCGCAGGGCGCCGACGTCGTCAACCTCAGCCTCGGCGGCATGGACACCCCGGAGATCGACCCGCTGGAGGCGGCGGTCAACAAGTTCTCCGCCGAGAAGGGCACGCTCTTCGCGATCGCGGCGGGCAACTCCGGTCCGCAGACGGTCGGTTCGCCGGGCAGCGCGGACGCCGCGCTCACCGTCGGCGCCGTCGACGACAAGGACGTCCTGGCCCCCTGGTCCAGCACCGGCCCGCGGGTCGGCGACGGCGCCATCAAGCCGGACGTGACCGCGCCGGGCGTGGACATCACGGCCGCCTCGGCCAAGGGCAGCGTCATCGAGCAGGACGTCGGTGAGAAGCCGGCCGGCTATCTGACCATCTCCGGTACGTCGATGGCGACCCCGCATGTCGCGGGCGCCGCGGCGATCCTGAAGCAGCAGCACCCGGAGTGGACCTACACCGAACTCAAGGGCGCGCTGACCGCCTCCACGAAGGGCGGCAAGTACACCCCGTTCGAGCAGGGTTCGGGCCGGATCCAGGTCGACAAGGCCATCAAGCAGACCGTGATCGCCGACCCGGTGTCGGTGAGCTTCGGTACGCAGCTGTGGCCGCACACCGATGACAAGCCGGTCGCCAAGAAGCTGACGTACCGCAACCTCGGTGACAAGGACGTCACGCTGACGCTGTCGTCGAAGGCCACCAACCCCAAGGGCGCGGCGGCTCCGGCGGGCTTCTTCAAGCTCGCCAAGACGAAGGTGACGGTCCCGGCGGGCGGCACGGCCTCCGTCGACTTCACCGTCAACACCAAGCTGGGCGGCACGGTCGACGGCGCGTACTCCGCGTACGTGACCGCGACGGGCGGCGGCCAGACGGTCCGTACGGCCGCGGCCGTGCAGCGTGAGGTGGAGTCGTACGACCTCACCGTCAAGCACATCGGCAAGGACGGTCAGCCGGCCAAGGACTACAACACCGTCCTGCTCGGCTACACCGGTCTGGCCGCGAACCTCGGCTACCAGGTGACGATCGACGAGTCCGGCACCACCAAGATGCGTCTGCCCAAGGGCACGTATCTGCTGGACGCCTGGATCGCCAAGGACTGGGTGAACCTGGAGGGTGGCCTGGACTGGGTGGTCCAGCCGAAGCTGAGCGTCACCAAGAACAGCTCGGTGACGATCGACGCCCGTACCACCAAGTCGCCCGACATCACGGTGCCGGACGCCGGGGCCAAGCAGCTCTTCGGCATGGTCAGCTACTTTTACGAGTCGGCGGGCATCGGCATCGGTGTGGGGCTGCCGTCCTTCGCCGACCTGCGGATGGCACACCTCGGCGGGCAGGTCGCGACCGGTCTGAGCCAGACCTGGAGCGGTCAGTGGACCAAGGGTGACGACGCCGAGTACGACGTGGCCACCACCGCCCAGGTGAAGAAGATCCAGGGCGACAAGGTCCGCCACTTCAAGGCGTCCGAGCTCGCCACGGTGAAGAACAACCTCGGCGCGGCCGCGGCCGGCAAGACCGGTGGGCTCACCGCCTGGGGCTTCTTCCCCACGGACATCGTCATCGGTTCCCCCGTGGAGCAGTCGCTGCCGGGCACCCGCACGGTGTACTTCTCGACGTCCGACAAGATCCAGTGGACGCTGGACTTCGAGCAGTACAACGGCAAGGACGCGGACGGCTTCCCGATCACGGAGGCCTACTACACGCTGGGCGACCCGCAGACCTTCAAGGCGGGTCAGAAGTACACGAAGACCTTCAACACCGCGGTCTTCGGTCCGCACCTGAACAAGAACTACGGCGTGTTCCGTGAGGGCAACAACCTCTACGGTTACCTGCCGCTGTTCGCGGACGGCGCCACCCACGCGGGCTCGTCCGTCTTCTCCTCGGTGAAGACGGAGCTGTACCGCAACGGCACCAAGGTCGGTTCCAACACGGACCCGTTCTTCGGCGAGGAGGCCTTCAAGGTTCCCGCCGCCGACGCCGAGTACAAGCTGACGACGTCCGTGAAGCGGAGCGTCAAGGTGGCGGCGGCTTCGACGCGGATCGACGCGAGCTTCACGTTCCGCTCGAAGAAGTCCTCCGCGGACCTGGTCTCGCTGCCGGTCTCCACGGCTCGCTTCAACGCCAAGACGGGGCTCGACAGCCGCGTCAAGGCCGGCGAGACGGTGAAGATCCCGGTCGTCGTCGAGGGTGCGGCCAAGGGCTCCAACCTGAAGTCGCTGTCGGTGTACGTGTCCTACGACTACGGCAAGACCTGGAAGAAGGTCACGGTCACGGGCGGCAAGATCACCGTGAAGAACCCGGAGAAGGGGAAGGGCATCTCCTTCCACGCCAAGATCGCCGACAAGAAGGGCAACAAGTCGACGATCTCGATCTACAACGCGTACTACGGAAAGTAGTCCGCCGCAGTAGGCCATGAGCGAAAGCCCCACCGGAGGAGCAGCCTCCGGTGGGGCTTCCGTGTTTGTGTGGCCCCATGACCGCCCACACCGTGGAATACGTCCGGTACCACATCCCGGAAGACCGTTCGGCGGAGTTCCTGGCCGCCTACACCCGCGCCGCGGCCCAGCTGGCTGCGGCGCCGCAGTGCGTGGACTACGAACTGGCGCGCTGCGAGGAGGACTTCGCGCACTTCGTCCTGCGCATCACGTGGACCTCGACGGAAGACCACATCGAGGGCTTCCGCAAGTCGGAACTCTTCCCCGACTTCCTCGCCGAGATCCGTCCGTACATCGCCGACATCGAGGAGATGCGGCACTACAAGCCGACGACGGTACGCGGCGCGGGCTCGGCCGTGCCCACGCTGTACGAGTGGGCGGGCGGCGCTGAGGCCTTCGCCCGTCTGACGTCGGTCTTCTACGGCAAGGTCCTCAAGGACGACCTGCTGGCCCCGGTGTTCGACGGCCTGGCCCCCGAACACGCCGAGCACGTGTCCCTCTGGCTGGCGGAGGTCTTCGGCGGCCCGCCCGGGTACTCCGAGACCCAGGGCGGCCACGGCCACATGGTCGCCAAGCACCTGGGCCGGGGCATCACCGAGCCCCAGCGCCGCCGCTGGGTCAGCCTCATCCAGGACGCCGCCGACGAGGCCGGCCTGCCGACCGACGCCGAGTTCCGCTCGGCCTTCCTCGCCTACATCGAGTGGGGCACCCGGCTCGCCGTGTACTTCTCAGGACCCGACGCCAAGCCGCCGGCGGAGCAGCCGGTGCCGAAGTGGGGGTGGGGGGTGATGCCGCCGTACCAGGGGCGACGTAGGGTCCGCGCATGACCGCTGCCGTGACCGCCATGATCACCGCCGTGGTCGGTGTCCTCGGCACTCTCTTCGCCCCTGTCCTCAGTCAGCGGCTGACCTCGCGACAGCGGGCGGAGGAGGCCGAACTCACCGAGCGCAGGCGGCTGTTCGAGGACCGGCGGACCGCCTATACGGCGATGAACCGGGCCTCGCGTCAGTTCCACACCCTCCTCAAGGACGCCCTGCACCGGCTGCGCGACGACGTCTACACGGACCACGACCGCGAGCAGCTGGAGGAGGTGCGGCGGGAGTACCGGGACCGGTACGCCGAGGCGCAGATGGTCGTCCCGGAGCGGATCCTCCAAACCTCGCGGGCCGTGAACGAGGTGCTGGCGGGTATCGACGCCGTGGTGAAACGGCTCGACCGGGGGCGGGCCCGGGACGGGGAGAGCGCCGTGCGGGCGCTGCTCGACCTGAAGGAGGCCGAGCCCCGGCTGTCCGAGATGCGGCGGCTGATGCGCGAGGACCTCGGCGTCGCGGACTGAGGCGCCCGGTCAGGTCTGCGGGGCCGTCGAGTCCTTGCCCGCCCGGGTCGCGTCCGTGCCCCAGCTGGCCAGCAGGCGCAGGCCTTCCGCCGAGGGCGAGCCGGGTTCGGCATGGTAGGTGATCAGCATCTGTTCGCTGTCGTCGGACAGGCGGAAGGACTCGAAGGAGAGGGAGAGGTCGCCCACCAGGGGGTGACGGAAGTGCTTGACGCCGTAGCCCTTCTCCTTGACGTCATGGGTGGCCCACAGCCGTCTGAACTCCTCGCTCTTGACCGAGAGTTCACCCACCAGGGCGGACAGGCGCGGGTCGTCGGGGTGGCAGCCGGCGTCCATGCGCAGATAGCTGACGATGTCGGTCGCCTTCGATTCCCACTCCACGAACAGGTCGCGGTACTCGGGCCGCAGGAACACCATCCGGGCCCAGTTGCGGTCCTGCGGAGGCAGTTCGGACCAGTCGCCGAAGACCGCCGCGGCCATCCGGTTCCAGGCCAGGATGTCGGAGCGGCGGCCCGAGATGTAGGCCGGGACCCCGTCGATCGAGTCGAGCAGCTGGAGCAGCGCTCCGCGCACCTGCTGGGTCCGCCCGGTCTGCTTCTTCTTGTGCTGCTTCGGCTTCGCGAGATGCGTGAGATGGGCGTGCTCGGCGTCGGTCAGCCGCAGGGCACGGGAGATCGCGTCCAGGACCTCGGCCGACACGTTCCGTCCGTTGCCCTGCTCCAGGCGCGTGTAGTACGCCACGGACACCCCGGCCAGCTGCGCCAGCTCCTCGCGCCGCAGCCCCGGCACCCGCCGGTGCCGTCCGAAGTCCGGCAGCCCCACGTCCTCCGGCTTCAGCCGGGCCCGCCGGGTGCGCAGGAACTCGCTCAGCTCGGCACGCCGGTCCAGCGCGCTGCCGGAGGGCTCCTGTACGGGTTCGGGGCGTTCGTCCATGCCTCAAGTATTCACGGTCGTACGCCCATCATCCTGACCCCGCCAGTAGTAGGAACAGCGAACGTAGGCAGAGCGGTGACCTGGGTGAACACCCTCCGCTGGGGCAAGGTGGTCGCGTACCCGGTCAGAAGGCGGCCGGGTGCGACACCACTGCTAGGAGAACCCCGGCATGACCACCGTTGCTGCGTACGCCGCCCCCGCCGCGAAGGCTCCGCTGGAGCGCACCACCATCGAACGGCGCGCGGTCCGCGAGTTCGACGTCCTGATCGACATCAAGTTCGCCGGCATCTGCCACTCCGACATCCACCAGGCCCGTGAGGGCTGGGGCGAGGCCATCTTCCCGATGGTCCCCGGCCACGAGATCGCCGGCATCGTCTCCGAGGTCGGCCCCGGCGTCACCAAGTACGCCGTCGGCGACCGGGTGGGCGTCGGCTGCATGGTCGACTCCTGCCGCGAGTGCGACAACTGCAAGGCCGGCCTGGAGCAGTACTGCACCGGCGGCGGCATGACCGGCACGTACAACGCCGTCGGCAAGGACGGCGAGCCCACCTACGGCGGCTACGCCGAGAAGATCGTCGTCGACGAGAACTACGTCGTCCGCATCCCCGAGGGCCTGGGGCTCGACGAGGCCGCCCCGCTCCTGTGCGCCGGCATCACCACGTACTCCCCGCTCAAGCACTGGAACGCGGGCCCCGGCAAGAAGGTCGCGATCGTCGGCATGGGCGGCCTCGGCCACATGGGCGTCAAGATCGCGGACGCGCTGGGCGCCGAGGTCACCGTCCTGTCCCAGTCCCTGCGCAAGAAGGACGACGGCCTGAAGCTGGGCGCCGACCACTACTACGCGACCAGTGACGAGACGACCTTCAAGGAGCTCACGGGCACCTTCGATCTGATCCTCTCCACGGTCTCGGCCCCGCTGAACCTGGACGCCTACCTGTCCCTGCTGAAGACGGACGGCGCCTTCGTGAACGTCGGCGCCCCCGAGGAGCCCGTCGCGCTGAACCTGTTCTCGGTGATCGGCGGCCGCAAGACCCTCGCCGGCTCCGGCATCGGCGGCATCCAGGAGACCCAGGAGATGCTGGACTTCTGCGCCGAGCACGGCTTCGGCGCGGAGATCGAGCTGATCCGCGCCGACGAGATCAACGAGGCGTACGAGCGGGTGCTGGCGAGCGACGTCCGGTACCGCTTCGTGATCGACACGGCGACGATCTGACACCTCCCCCATGACCGAGGGCCCCGGAGCCGCACTGCTCCGGGGCCCTCACCGCTTCCCCAGCAGCCACAGCAGATACGGCCCGCCGACCAGTGCGGTGAGCGCGCCGACCGGGATCTCCAGCGGAGGCACCAGGGTGCGGGCCGTGAGATCGGCGGCGACCAGGACCACCGCGCCCGTCAACGCGGCGTTGAGCAGCGGCAGTCGGGGTGTTCGGGTGAGGCGGCGGGCCAGCTGGGGCGAGGTGAGGGCGACGAAGCCGATGGGCCCGGCCGCGCCGGTAGCCGTCGCGGCGAGCACGACCCCGAGGACGGTGAGCCCGAGCCGCACCCGGTCCACCCGCACCCCGAGCGCGGCCGCCGTGTCGGGGTCCAGCCCGAGCGGCAGCGACGCCCGGCTCGCCCACACGAGCGCGGGCAGCGAGAGCAGCAGGACGACGGCCAGTGGCCCCGCCTGCTCATAGCCCCGCCCGTTGAGGCTCCCGGTCAGCCACAGCTTGATCTGCTCGGCCGCCTCCAGCTCGCTGTCCGTGAGATACAGCTGCACCACGGCGGAGAGCGCGACCCCGATCCCGACGCCGGTGAGCACGAACCGGCTCGGCTGCATCCCGTGCCGCCAGGCGAGGACGTAGACGAGCGCGGCGGCCGCGAGCCCACCGGCGACCGCGACGACGGGCACGGCCCCGGGGGACGTGATGGTCCCGGTGGCCAGCGCGAGGACGGTCGCGGCGGCGGCTCCGTGTCCGACACCGATGACGTCGGGGCTGGCGAGGGGGTTGCGGGTGACGGTCTGCACGAGCGCCCCGGCCAGCCCCAGGGCGGCGCCGACGAGCGCGCCGAGCACGATGCGGGGTACGCGGAGCTCGGCCACGACGAGTGCGTGGGGGCCGTCCCCGGTGCGCAGTGTGTGCCAGACCTCGACGGGGGAGACGTACGTCTGGCCGAGGCAGGCGGAGGCCAGCATGACGGCGGCCAGGAGGCCGAGGAGGACCACGGCCACCACGGCGGAACGCCGATGCAGGACGAGCGAGGTGGTGGGCGTGGGGCGCAGGACGGTCCGCGTCTTCACGAGGCCGCACCCCTTCGGCGTACGAGAACCACCAGCACGGGCACTCCGACCAGCGCTGTCATGACCCCGGCCGGCACCTCCGCGGGAGCCCGCACCACCCGGCCCGCCACATCGGCACCGAGCAGCAGCACGGCCCCCAGCAGCGCCGACAGCGGCAGCACCGCCCGATGCCCGCCACGGACCAGCCGCCGGGCCAGATGAGGCACCGCGAGCCCCACGAAGGCGATGGGTCCCGCGGCGGCCACCGCGGCGGCGGTCAGCAGCGTCGCGCCGAGCGCCGCGGAACCCCGTACGAGATGCACCCGATGCCCCAGCGCCCGAGCCGTCTCGTCGCCGAGCGCCAGCGCGTCCAGTCCTCGCGCACAGGCCAGCACCAGCACGGCCCCGGCACACAGGAACGGCAGCATCCGTACGACCGTCCCGGCGTCCCGGCCGCTCAACGCGCCCACCTGCCAGAACCGGAACTGGTCGAGCGTCGCCGAACTCGACGTCAGGACCACCGTCGTCCCGCCGGCCGTCATCGCCGAGAACGCCGTCCCCGCCAGCGCCAGCTTCACCGGCGAGGCCCCGCCCCGGCCGCGCGCGGCGATGGCGTACACCAGGCACGCGGCGACGACGGCACCCGCGAAGGCGTACCGGACGTACCCCGCGAAGCCGTTCGCCAGACCGAGGGCGATGGCCAGCACGACCCCTGCCGCCGCGCCCTGGCTCAGCCCGAGGACGCCCGGGTCGGCCAGCGGGTTGCGGGTGACGCCCTGGAGCGCGGCGCCCGCGAGCCCGAGCGCGGCCCCGGCGGTGAGCCCGACCTCGGTGCGGGGCAGGCGCAGGGACCGTACGACGAGCGCGTCCGGTGAACCCCCGCCGTGCAGCAGTGCGTCGAGGACGGCCGAGGGCGGGACGGGACGGGTGCCGACGGCGAGGCTGAGCAGCACCGCGGCCGCCACCGCGAGGACGGCCGCCGGCCAGGCGAGACGTGCGGTCACTCGCCGATGTGCTCGGCGAGCTGTCGTACGACCAGACGCGCGGCGGTGGGACCGGCGTTGAGGTACCAGGGGTCGTCGTCGACCTTCACCGCGTGCCCGGCCTGGACCGCCTTCATGGACTTCCATAGCGGTCCGGCGAGGACGCTCGAGGCGTCGGTCTTCTTCGCGTCCCCCTGCACGGAGTAGAAGATCCAGTCCCCGTCGGCGGTGTCGACGCTCTCCGGCCCGATGTCCTCCGAAATGGCGTTGAACCGCTGGGACTCGGGGCGGTCGAGGCCCATGTCCACGGCGAGGGAGCCGGTGAAGGAGGAGACACCGAACATGCGGGTGCGGTCGGGGGTGAAGCGGACCATGGAGACGGTGGGGCTGGTTCCGAGTGCCGCGCCCTTCTCCTTGGCGTCGGCAACGATGTCGTCGAGCAGTTTCTGGGCCTGCCGCCCCTTGCCGACGGCCGCGCCGACGAGCAGGAGGTCGCGCTTCCAGTTGATGCCGTTGCCGGCGGTGATCACGGTGGGCGCGATCTTCGACAGCTTGGGGTAGAGGTCGCCGAGGGAGTCGTTGGCGAGGATCAGGTCCGGCTTCGCGGCCGCGAGCGACTCGAGGTTGGGGGCCTGGCGGGTGCCCGCGTCGGTCATGCCGGCGAGCTCGGCCTTGTCCTTGGGGAAGGCGTCGGCGAGGTAGTCCGGGACGAGGCCGGCGTTGTCGGCGCGGGTGGTCGCGGTGGGGACGAGGCCCAGGGACAGCAGGTCGTCGAGCTGGCCGGTGCTCAGCACGGCTATCTTCTTCGGCTCGGTCTTCAGCGTCGTCCCGCCCTTGAAGTGGGTGACCGTGCGCGGGAAGGTGCCGTCGGTGTCCTGGTCGGAGCCCATGCCGGCGGCGAGGGCGCTGGGAGCGGCGGACGGTCCTTCGGAAGCGCCCTCGGAGGCACCGATGACGTTGCTCCGGGAGCCTTCGTCCTTCTTCGCGCCCTCGTCCGTCGACGAGCAGCCGACGAGCAGCCCTCCGACGGCGACCGTGGCCAGGACGGCCCTCATTCTCACTGCGCGCACGACTTGCTCCGGCGATCTACTGGGGGGATTTGCTTAGGCAAGCCTTACCTTAAGCGGTGTCGCTGTGTGTTCCTCGCGCGGGACGAGCGCGCAATACGAGAAAAAGTCCGCCGCCGTCCGTCACATCGCCCGACGCCCGGGGTCAGTCCGGTGAAGGCAGTCGAACCTCGCGGAACTGGAGCAGACATGACGAAGACGGCACCCCTCCTGGTCACCGGCGGCACGGGCACCCTGGGCGGTCATGTGGTTCCGCTGCTGCGGGCGGCCGGTCACGAGGTGCGGGTTCTGAGCCGCGGTGCCCGCGAGGGCGGGGACGCTGTCGGGACGGTCCTGCATCTGGCGGGCGGGCCGAAGGGGGACGACGAGGTGCCCCGGAACCCGGTGCGGGCCTGCGTCGCCGCCGAGGTGCGCCATCTCGTCCACATCTCGGTCATCGGCGCCGACCGCGTCCCGCTGGCCTGGCTGCGGACCAAGCTCGACTCGGAGCGGGTCATCGCCGACTCGGGCATCCCCCGGACGACCCTGCGGGCGGCCCAGTTCCACGACCTGACCCTCACGATGATCGAGAAGATGACCAGGCTGCCGGTGCTGCCGGTGCCCGGAGGTCTGCGTCTTCAGCCGGTGGACCCGGCCGAAGTGGCGGCACGACTCGTCGAGTTGACGCTGGGCGAGCCCCAGGGGGCGGTCCCGACATCGTGGGTCCGAAGACGTACGACACCGCCGGGCTGGCCCGTCCGTACCTCGAACTCCGGGGGAGGAGGAGCCGGTTGAGGATGCCGGTGCGGATACCGGGCAAGGCCGGGAACGCGTACCGCGCGGGGGCGAACCTCACACTCCAGGGGGCGGAGACGGGGAAGCGGACCTGGGAGGAGTTTCTGGTGGGGCGCGTGGGGTGGCTCAGTCGGCGGGGGCGCGGGTCCACAGGGTCACGTCGCTGCTGGTCGCCACGGCGAGAGTGCGGCCGGAGGGGGAGAAGCCGACGGCCCGCAACTCGGAGTAGTACGCGTGGAAGATGTGCCACCACCCCTCTCCGTGCGGTGCGCGGTGCGGCATGCTGCTGCCGCAGGAGAGCAGGACCCGGTCGTGCGGCCAGTCGGGACTCACGACCTCCAGGACCCACCCGTCACCGGTGCCCGTGTGCAGCGCGCCGCCGAGGAGCCCGGCGACGTACACCCTGCGGCCGGCGATCGGCCCGAGCCCCGGGCACGACAGCCCGGGAGGCGCGTCGCGACCGCACTCCTCGGCATCGGGATCGGGGTCGCGGTCCCGGGCGATCCGCTCTCCCGTGACGGCGTCGAACAGGCCGTGCCCGTCAACGGACACGACCATCACCAGGTCACGGCCGTTCTCCGGATGCGTGGCGAAACCGATGCCGAGCAGCCCGCCGACGGGGGCGCAGTCCTCGAAGACCGGCCGCCAGGGCTCGGGGGCGGGCACGACCGGGGCGGCGAGCATACGGTCCCGCAACTCCGCCTGGTAGGCGGTCAGTCCGCCACGGCCACCGGCCTCCTCCACGTTTCGCACCCCACCATGATCCATGGTCCCTGCTTCACATCCCCCCGGGGTCGCTGGAGAGCCGGTCCCGATGCAGGTCGCGCAACCGGTCCCGTTCGGCCGCCGTGGTGAGGATGACGTCGGCGCCACCGTCGTACGGATGGTGGATACGGCGAAGTTCCGTGTCGCAGACGAACACGCCGCCCAGTGTGTCGTCCGCGACGGCGCGCAGGAGTTCGTCGAGACGGCCGGGTGCCCAGGGGTGCCGGGCGGCGTAGAGGCGTACGAAGGTGTGGACCTCCGGATCGTCGTTCTGCTGGTTCGGTTCGGTCCACCAGTGGCCGCCGCCGGGGTGCAGTGCCTCGCGTGGGCTCGCCCAGCAGTCCGGGTATGTACTCCGGATCGTGTGGGCGACGGACGGGCGCCGCTGCCGCCAGAGTTCGGTCAGTGGATGGGCGTCGGTCATGAGGGGGTCGGGCCGGCGGTCCGGCCCTCCAGCGGGAAGCGGTAGACCGTGGACTCCCGGGCCCGGAAGCCGAGTCGTTCGTAGAGGCGGTTCGCCGGGCCGCGGTCCGGGCGGGAGGTCAGGTCGACCGTGCGGGCTCCGGCCTCGTGGGCGATGCGGAGGGCCTCCTCGATGAGCAGGCCGGCGACTCCCTGGCCGCGGGCGGCGGTGTCCACGACGACGTCCTCGACGCGGGCCCGCAGACCGGACGGCAGGGGGAGCATCACGAGGGTCAGGGTGCCGACGATCCCGGCCTGGGTGCGGGCGAGGAGGACGGTGTTCGCGTCGTGCGTCAGCATGCCGTCGACGGCCTCATGGCCGAGGGGCTTCGCTGTCGACGACAGTTGGGGAAGCAGGCGGGCGAAAGCGTCGACGAATTCCTGGCTCGCCTCGCGGGCGATCTCCACACGGACGTTCATGCCGGGAGCTTCGGTCATGGGCTGACGGCTCCGCAACTTCGACGACGGTCCGCGAGGCCGACTGCGCGGTCACGGATCTTGGTTCGGGCCCTCGGGGACGGGACTGGCGTTCTACGCTGCTGATCGATGCTCCAATGGGGAGCGGGCGCGGAACGGGTGGGGACGGCGATGGTTCGGCAGTCAAGGATGGGCGTTTCTCTGGCGGTGCTCACGTTGTGTGCGACGCTCGCCGGATGCGGTTCCGATGCGGACGCCTCGGCGGACGTGGCCGTCGTGGAGGCGGAGCCGTTGAGCGCGGCGGAGCTCGAACAGGCGGTGCTCACGCAGGCGGACCTCGGCGGTTACGACATCGAGAAGACGGTGACCGACACGTCCGCGTCGCGGCGTACGGCCGATCCCGACGAATGCGCCCCCGTCGCCCGGGCGTTGGGGGGAAGCAGCGGCTTCGGCGCCGTCGCGCGCGTCGGCCGGATGATCTTCTCGAAGAAGGACAGCGCAACCGGGGCGACCATGATCCTTTCGTCGCACAGCGGTCAGGACGCCGCACGGGTGATCGCCGAACTCCGCACCGCCGCCGAGGAGTGCGAGACCTTCGAGGACGTCACGGCGGACTTCCCCTACGAGGACACCGAACTGCGGCCCGACCCCGGGTACGGCGACGAGTCCGTGTCCCTGCGGCTCACTCAGGTCGTGGCCGGCGCCGGGGGCGAGGAGCCTGTCCGGGTGCCCTTCGCGGTGGTGGCCGTCCGGCAAGGAGCCACCGTCGCCATGTTCTACGAGTCCGATCGCCCCCGTGCGTCGGGAGATTCGGGCCCGGCCGTCGTACCGGAAGCGATCGTCGAGGCGCAGCTGAAGAAGCTGCCGGCTTCCCGGTGAGCGTGGCCCCGGCACGGCGTCAGGGCACGGCCGGTCCGGTGATGAGCCGTCCCTGGACGTCGTAGGGCCAGACATTGGGGACACAGCCCTTCAGGCCCTTGATCTGCTGCATCATCGCCGGGGCGGGTTTGCCGGGGCCGGGGCAGGTGACGTGGCCGTGGCGGAGGAAGTGGCCGACCTCGTGGTTGATGATCAGGGCCCGGTAGGACCGTACGTCGTCGGCGTAGTACTGGGTGGCCAGCTCCCAGCGCCTGAGGTTGACCATGACGTTGTCGTTCACGCTGCAGTTGTACTCACCCCCGGTGTCCAGGCCCTGCGTCGCGCAGATCGTGTCGACGGTGCCCGGGGTCGCGACCTTGACGACGAAGTCGGCGGTTCCCGACGAGATCCGCTGGAACGCGGAGGTGCCGTCCGCCGTCCAGCCCCGGGGGTCGGCCAGGACACGGTCCACCTGCTCGGCCACGTCCGCGGCGGACAGATCGAGCCCCGTCTCGACCTCGACGCGGTAGCGCAGGGCCCTTCCGTTGCCGACCTTGGGGCTTCCGCCGGATGCGGTGACGAAGGTGCCGGGGCCGGTCACGGGGATGGTCGGGGTGGTGGTGCGGGACGGGGCGGGGGCGGGTTTGGCCCGCTCGGTGGAGCGCGCATCGGTCGTCGGGGTCGGTGTCGGTGTCGGTGTCGGTGTCGCTCTACGGTCGGGGGCCGTCTTCCGTCCGGTGTCCGTCCTGGCCTCCCCGTCTCCGGGCGGCGCCCACTGGGCGGCCGCGAACCCGGCGGCACCGAGGACGGTCAGGGCTACCAGACCCGCCCACACGCGTCCCGTTCCGCGCCGCCGTCCGGAGGAGGCGTGCGCGGCGCCGCGCCGGCGGCGTCGGGAACGGGAGGGTGCGGTGGTGTGGGCGGTCATGGTTGGCCAGATTGTGGCCGCCATGTGATCGGATCTGGCCCGAATGATAACGAAACGATAACGAACGATCCGTTGCGGGCTGTGTGATCATCCGGTAACAGAGTCCGGGCGCGCGCCCGACGGTCCCGATACTGAGCCCATGCCACGAGTTCTGCTGATCGAAGACGACCGCGCCGTCCGCGAAGGGGTCGCCCTGGCACTGCGCCGCCAGGGACACGACGTCGCCGCCGCCGCGACCGGCGAGGACGGGATGGCGCACCTCACGTCCTTCCGCCCCGACGTCGTGGTCCTCGACCTGATGCTGCCCGGCATGACCGGCCTGGACGTGTGCCGGGGCATCCGCTCCGTCGACCAGACCCTGCCGATCGTCATGGCGACCGCGCGGGGCGACGACGTGGACATCGTCGTCGGCCTGGAGGCGGGCGCCGACGACTACGTCGTCAAGCCGGTGCAGGCCGGTGTGCTGAACGCCCGTATCCGCGCGGTACTTCGCCGAGCGGGCGGCACCGCGACCGACGGCGGCGGCCTGCCGAGGATCGACACCCACGGCGACCTGGCCATCGACAGGGCCGGACTCACCGTCACCGTCGCGGGCACCCCGGTCGCCCTCGCCCCCTCCGAACTCCGCCTCCTCCTGACCCTCTCCGCCTCGCCCGGACAGGTCTTCAGCAGACAGCAGTTGCTGGAGGCGGTCTGGGAGCACAGCTACCACGGCGACGCCCGCCTGGTGGACGCCTGCGTGAAACGGCTGCGCGCCAAGATGGGCGATCCGCCGCGGGATCCGCGCTACATACAGACGGTGCGTGGCTTCGGGTATCGGTTCGCGGCCAAGTGAGACGTCGTACAGGAGTGCGTGGGCGTACGGGGGCGAGTGGGCGTACGAGGGTGGGGTTCCCGGCGTGGATCGCGCGCGGCGGTCTGCGGATGCGGCTGGTCGTGGCGTTCGGGCTCGTCGCCGCCCTGGCCACCATGACGACCGGCGCTCTGGCCTTCCGGGAGGCCCGCAACGGGGTCCTCAAGCAGAGCCAGGACACGGTGATCGCACAACTGCGCGCCCAAGTAGGCCGCCTGGCGCCGGACTTGACGTATCCCCCTTCCCGGCAGTCACTGCGGCAGTTCGCCGTGGACGTGGCCCGCGCCGAACCGGCGGCCACATGGCGGGTGTTGGTCCGATACGAGGGGATCTCCGAGACCTCGGTCCCGGACGACCCCTTCGGCGCGCTGACGCCGGCCGTGCGCGAGGCCGTCGACTCGAGGCAGGCCACGGTGTTCCAGCGGGTGCGCGACGATGGACGTACCTCGCTGCTCGTCGGCATGTCGGTCCTCTTCGCCGGTCCGACCGGAGGCATTCCGGTGCTGTCCGGCGTCCAGGTCTTCCTCACCGTGCCGCAGACCGGCGAACAGGCGTCCGTCGACGCCCTGGTCACCGCCGTGGAGCGGGCGATGGTTCCGGCCCTCGGGGCCGCCGTACTCCTCGCCCTGTTCGCCGCACGCGGCGTACTGCGTCCGGTCCGTGCCCTCCGCCGCGCCACCCGCAGCATCGCCGAGGGCCACCTCGACACCCGCCTCGACGTCAACGGCACCGACGAACTCGCCGACCTGTCCCACACGTTCAACGAGACCGCGGCGGCCCTGGAGCAGTCCGTCGCCGAACTGCGCGCCATGGAGGCGCGGGCCCGCCGTTTCGTGGCGGACGTCTCCCACGAACTGCGCACCCCGCTGGCCGCGATGTCGGCGGTCACCGACGTCCTCGACGAGGAGGCCGGCCACCTCGATCCCGACACGGCCACCGCGGTACGGCTGATCAGCGAGGAGACGGTCAAACTCGCCCGTCTGGTCGAGGACCTGATGGAGGTCTCCCGCTTCGACGCGGGCGCGGCGGTCCTTCACCTGGACGAGATCGACCTCGCCGAGTCGATCCGCCGCACCCTCGCCTCACGCGGCTGGTCGGACGAGGTGGAGACGGCGCTGCCGGGCCCCGACGAACTGCGCGGAAGGGTCGACCCGCGGCGGCTGGACGTGGTCGTGGCCAACCTGGTCGGGAACGCGCTGCGGCACGGTGCGCGTCCGGTGCGCATCGGATTGTCGGCGAGTGCAAGGGCTGCCGAACCGGCGGTCATCTCGGTGATCGTCGAGGTGACGGACAGCGGCCCCGGCATCCCGGCCGACGTACTGCCGTACGTCTTCGAGCGCTTCTACAAGTCGGACACCGCGCGCACCCGTACGGAGGGCAGCGGGCTGGGCCTCTCGATCACGGAGGAGAACGTACGGATGCACGGCGGGACGATCCGCGCGGCGAACCGTCCCGAGGGCGGCGCGGTCTTCACCGTAGAACTCCCGCTACGGCGGGACGAGTCGGAGGGGGGAGGTTCCTCATGAAGCCGGGGTTCCTCATGAAGCGGGCCCACGCCACCGCGCTGCTCGTCGCGGCGTCGGCCCTTCTGCTCTCCGCCTGCGACATCCCCGCGACCGGCGTGGTGGAGGCGGGCGGACCCGCGAGCGGAATCCCCCCGACCGTGCCGATCTACCTGATCCGGGACGGTGCCCTGGTCGCGGTCCCCCGCACGATCTCCTACGCCGGCGAACCCGTGGCGGCCGTCGAGTCACTCCTCAAGGGCCCGACCCCCCAGGAACGACGCAAACGCCTGACCACCGACCTGGCCCTCCAGCTCTCCGCCACCCGCCCGACCCCCTCACCCACCGAGCTGCTCCCCGAGGAGACGGTACGGCTGATGACGGAGACCGACAGGGTCTACCTCGAACTTCCGCGCTACGCAGGCAAGATGACCTCCCTCGCGGCGAACCAGGTCATCTGCACCGCCGCCCGCGCGTATCTGCTCACCCGCCCGGATCTGGACTCGACGACGGTCACGGTGACGGATGCGGCGGGCGGGACATTCGAGGGGGACGTGGAGCGCTGCCCCGAGCTGTAGCGCGGGGGCGTCCTGGCTTCATCCCCGCAGGTGGGCGAGGAGTCCGTCTCCCTCGGGAAAGGGGAGTTCCTCGGGTAGCAGCCGGGCGGCGGAGTCCAGACCGCCGCTGCGGACTCGTGCGTGTATCGCGCGGGCGAGCGGGGTGCACGTCACGGATGCCGACCGTCCACTCATCGGCGTACCGCCGAACCGCCTCACCGGAGAGGCCGAGTTGCGGGGCGCGGTGGGGCAGGGGCTGGAGACGCAGGTCCCGTTCGGGATCCCACTGCGAGTACGGTCTCCTGCCCTTCCTTGGTGGCCCGGCCGCAGCGGTACACCATCCAGAGAAGGCCGGGCTTGATCCACGTCAAGCCGCGTTCACAGACCTTTTGTTGGTGGAGCTACTGATTCCGGCAATGGCGACCAAAAGGTTGGCTGCGGCCGATGGTTGATCTCAGTGGCCGATGGAACGGAGCATTTCCTGCCTTCTGCTGCGCATCACGTTTCGGCCACACCATTATGAGGAACCATGAGTCGCTCGTGGCCTCAGAAATGGAGGCTCGTCGTGAGTAAGAGACCAAATAGGATCACTGTCCTGTCGTGCGGCACCCTGCTCGCAGCGCTCCTTCTGCCTGCGGTGTTGCTGCGCGGCCAACTCCTAGGCGCGGGTGATTCGGCGCGGCTCGCAGCCGTCCTCACGTACATCGGAGTACTGGTCACTGCATCAGTGGCGCTGATCGGGTACGGAATCAGCCTCCAGACGGAACGGCGACTGGGGAACGAACAAGATGAGCAGCAACGGCAGTTACGGCTCGACGCAGCGATGCGTGCCGGGCAGCTCGTCTCCCCACGTGATTCTGGGCCCGCGCACCCAGCAGCACTGGCCTCGGGGCTCTTGGCTCTCACAAGGCTTGATGAGTCGGAACTCGCGGTGGTTCTCCTTGTCGATCTGTGGTCCTGCGACCCGAATGGGAGCCAACCTGAGCCTCCGAGTGGAGACGAAAGGTTGCCCAGGGTCTCGCACGAAACAGCCATCCTTGTGATCGACGCGGCTCTCAGATCCGCCTCCCCCAGCGCACGACTTGTCGCCGCAGAACTGCTTTGCCGAAATGCGACCAGACTCGATACCTCCCACTCCCTGCACTGGCCCCGTGTGGTGGACGGCTACTGGGATCCAACGTTCAGCCCGAAAACGAAACTACTGATCGTCGAAGCCTTGGTGAGAATGACCATGTCAGGTCCAGCCGAGGAAGGAGCTCTGCGGTCGGTGGCAGTGCGCCTCTACGCGATCTGGGACGGGGATCCCAGCCCAGAGGTCAAAGGGTGCATCGGCAAGTTCATAGGAAAGATCATCGGGCGGTTGGACGACTTCGGAGTCAAGCAATTCGTGCACGGTCCGAAGATGGAGATGGTGACCATCGAGAACCTGCGAGCAGCTGCGAGAACCGCAGCCGACAATCCAGACGATTACCTGGCTAAGCTCTCGAACGAGCTGGGGAACGCTCTGGGTGAGTGGGCAGCCTCGTGCCAGGCGCAGATGGCCAGACCTGGAGCGCTGGCCACAGCCGCGGTCTTGACTGGGTAATGCGCAAGTGACGCGAAACCTGCACAATGCGGGCTCGGTTGGTCGGGCCGAGCGGCTTGGACCTCGAGGGCCGCGCGGAGTGGACCACTGACGAAATGATGTGCACGTACGAACCGCTGACCGTTGGCGCGGTGCTGGGCCCCGAAACGCACGGGCCGCATGTCTTCGCCGTGGTGAAGGCTCTGGCAGGCCGGTTCGGTGACGACGGCGTTCGCTTGGTCGTGGCGTTTGACTGAGCCGCCCCCTGACGGGTTCCTGTGAGCATGGATGGGGTCTATGAACGTGCCTGATGACCCACGTCCTCCGATCGCGCTTCCACGCCGCCGGGAAGCGGCCCGCGCGGGCGGCCGGCAGGCCGGGGTCAGGGGAGTACGCCTGGTAGACGGTGATCGTGGATGCCGTGTGGGTCGCGCGGATCTGGTGTCGGGGCTGTTCCGTGGCGTACGGCGTGGGGTCGGTCCGGGGGGCGGGACCAGTGGTTTTCGACCGGTCCGGACTTGTCCTGGTGAGCCATGCCGGTTCCCCGACGGGGCGCTGCGGACCGCAGGCCGATGATCACGGCTACCGGTCCGGATGCCGTTCGCCGGGTGTGGAATCGCCGGAAGCCCTCGTGCGTTGAGGTGGGTGGGTCCGGGATGCCGACGTCGTGCGAGCCGAGCAGCCCGAGTGACCGAGATGGCAGATATGGGAGGAGCGGGAATGGCTGCGCAGACGCAGAGGGCCGTGCTGGCGGGCGGATGCTTCTGGGGGATGGAGGAGCTGATCCGCCGACTTCCGGGCGTGACGGCGACCCGGGTGGGATACACCGGGGGTGACGTGCCGAACGCGACGTACCGTAACCACGGCACGCACGCGGAGGCCATCGAGATCGCCTTCGACCCCGCGAACACCGACTTCCGCGCGATCCTGGAGTTCTTCTTCCAGATCCACGACCCGAGCACCAAGAACCGGCAGGGCAACGACATCGGTCTGAGCTACCGCTCGGCGATCTACTACGTGGACGACGAGCAGAAGCGGATCGCCGAGGACACGATCGCCGACGTGGACGCCTCTGGCCTGTGGCCGGGCAAGGTCGTCACCGAGGTGGAGCCGGTGGGCCCCTTCTGGGAGGCCGAGCCCGAGCATCAGGACTACCTGCAGCGTTACCCGGACGGATACACCTGCCACTTCCCGCGCCCGGGATGGCGGCTGCCCACCCGCGCCGAGGGCTGACCGAGGGGCGGCCCGGCGGAGGCTCCACGGCCGGGCCGCGCAACGCGGTACCCCAGAGAAGAACCGTCACTCCAGAAGAAGAGTCACCTCGCGTCGCGCAGCCGCAGAAGGTACGCGGCGGTCAGCGCGACGGCACGGTCCCCGTCACCGGACAGTTCCACGAGCGCGCCCGAAGCCGTGCGCCCCGGGATGTCCGCCAGCGCCTGCGTCAGCCGGACACGTGCGGGCGCCCCGGTGGTGTCGTGGGTGAGGCGGTCGACGAGCCCGGTGGCGATCCGGTCCGCCGTCGCGGTGTCGCCCGCCAGCATGCTCAGCGCGTCCGCCGCCTCGCTGTCGTTCCGGCCCTCCACGATCAGGTCGACGAGCGCCGGGACCGCGTCGGCCGCTCCCCGCGTCCCGAGCGCCAGAGCCGCATGGCCGCGGACCACGGCATCGGGGTCCGTGAGGGCGTCCCGCAGCCGGGCGGTGGCCTCGTCGCCGGGCAGCTCGGCGAGGGACCGAACGGCACGTTCCCGCACGGCGGCCACCGGTGAGCCGAGGCCCTGAGCCAGCAGTGCCGTGCCGCCGTCGCCCGATCGCGCCAGCGCCCAGCGCAGGGCTCCGGCGACGTTCGGCTCGGTCTCCCTGAGCACCGCCTCGACCAGGGCCTCCACCGGGATCTCGTCGGCTGAGGAGAGGGCCGCGCGCTGGCGGGCGGCAGCGCTCTTCGACCCCAGCGCCTGGAGGGACACGACGATCTGGAGGACGTCCTCCCAGGCGGCGGGCTCGGCGGCGTCGATCCGGCGGAGCCGCGTCAGCAGCTCGGTCTCGGCCGCTATGCGTTCGCGCGTCTGACGGATCAGGTCGTCGACGAGCGCCGAGGGCGTGGAACCGGGATCGTCCAACGCCCGCCCGATCTCCCGCAGCGACAGCCCCAGCGACCGCAGGCTCTCGATGTGGAAGATCCGCCGGACGTCGTCGCCGGAGTACTCCCGGTAGCCGGAGCCCGTACGACCCGAGGGCCGCAGCAGTCCGAGCGACTCGTAATGCCTGAGCATGCGGGCACTGACCCCGGACCGTCGCGCCACCTCACCGATCAACACGCCCTATTGTCCCGCCCGGCCCGACCCGCCGAGGGCCACCACGCGCTTCGCCTCCTCGATCGCGAACTCGAAACCGGCGTCCGGGTCGCGCAGCAGCCGTTCCGTGGCCAGCGCGTGCGTGCGCACACCCCGGTCAGCGGCCGTCGCCGCGGCACGCAGAGCCGGCAGCACGCCCTCACCCAGCCCGACCAGCGCCCGGCTGAGACTCAGCTGCGTCTCGCGCTCCCCGCGCCCGAGCTGCGTCGCCAGTACCGCGGCCAACCCTGACTCCTCGCCTTCCGGCACGAGCACGACCGCGGCCCGCCAGGCGCTCCGTGCCACCTCGTCGTCGGCGTCGCACAGCAGCTCCCGCGTGATCGCCGGCCACGCCTGCCGGTCCCCGATCTTGGACAGCGTGTGCAACGCCTGGCTCCGTGCCTGCGCCCGCTCCGAACGGACCTCGTGGAGCAGCCCGGGGAGCGTCACGGACACCGGGTGGCGGGCGAGCGCCCACGTCAGCATGTCGCGGACGAAGAACTCGGGCTCGATCGCGCACCGCTCGATGAGCTTGCCGACGAAGCGCGGCTCGGGCGTCGCGCCGACCGCCATGGCCGCCCGCAGTCGCACGGACGAACGGTCGTCCTCCAGGCCCTGGAGAGCCCGCATCCCATCCGTGTCCTGTTCCGTCTTGGTCACCGCGACCACCTCCTCGGCAGCAGTGAAGGCCTTGTCACCGTGTCAAGGTCAAACGCTCACCGGGGGACTCCACGGCGGTGCCGTCGGCCTCACCAGCCGGCGGAGAAGGCGAGGGGCCGCACCCACCCGCGCATCCCTAGGACGGGACAGGGGCGTCGGTGTCCAACCCGTCGGTCCCCGGCCCCTCGGACGGTTCGCGGAGCTGCTCACGCACATAGTCCCAGCACACCGCGATCAGCGCGGCGACCGGCACCGCGAGCAGACTTCCCACGATGCCGGCCAGACTGCCGCCCAACGTCACCGCCAGCAGGATCACGGCCGCGTGGAGGCCGAGCCCACGACTCTGGATCATGGGCTGGAGCACGTTGCCCTCGAGCTGCTGCACCGCCACGATGATCGCCAGCACGATCAGCGCGTCCGTCAGGCCGTTGGAGACCAGCGCGATGAGAACCGCGACGAAACCGGCGAACAGGGCACCGATGATCGGCACGAACGCGGAGACGAACGTCAGCACCGCCAGGGGAAGCACGAGGGGTACGTCCAGGATCCACAACCCCAGCCCGATCAGGACGGCGTCGATCAGGCCGACGGCCGCCTGCGAACGCACGAACGAGCCCAGGGTGTTCCAGCCGCGCGCGGCCACGGTCGGGATGTCGGTGGCGAGTCGACCGGGCAGCTGCCGGGCGAGCCACGGCAGGAACCGTGGGCCGTCCTTGAGGAAGAAGAACATCAGGAAGAGGGCCAGGACGGCGGTGACCAGACCGCTCAGTACGGTGCTCACTCCCGTCACGACAGCGCCCGCCACGTTGCCCAGACTGTCCTGTGCACGGGAGACCGCGGTGTCGAAGGCCTTGTTGATCTGTGCGTCATCGATGTTCAACGGGGGCCCGGCGGCCCACTCGCGCAACTCCTGAATGCCCTTGAACACCCCGTCGCTCAGTTCCCCGGACTGCGATGCCACCGGGACCGCGATCAGCGCCACGACACCCATGGCGACCAGGAGGAACACCACCGTCACGACCGACGCGGCGAGCGCGGGCTTCCACCCGCGACGCCGCAGGAAACGAGTCGGCGGCCAGGTCAGCGTGGTCAGCAGCAGGCCGATCATGAGCGGCCAGACGACCGACCACATCCGCCCCAGAATCCACAGAGCCACGGTGAGCATCAGGAATGTGAGCAGCAACTCCCCGGAGACCCGCGCGGATGTGCGCAGCGCGGACCGGACTCGCGTGGAACTCAACGTGGCAGTCACGGAGGCACCCTATGGGGACTCAACGCCCATGGGTATCACTGCTGTCGGCTTGTATGCCTGGTTGCGCGAGGAGCGCCGGGCTGAAGCAGGAGCCCCCTGCCGGTGCGGGCGCTCAGTCGCTCATCGCTCGATGAAGCGGGGGTCCGGCCACGTCGAGATCGGCTCTTCGGAGGCCGAGTAGATCTCCAGGAGCGACAGGTAACCGTCCTTGGCGAAGACCATGACACCGGCCGAGCGCGGGTCGGTGTACCCGGCGTCCGCAGCTGGATTGTCGTGCGGCGGCGCAGGAGCCACCGCCGTACGGTCCACCTCCAGATCGACCGTCGCACAGCCGCAGCGGCACCTGCCCACCACCCGCGTATGGGGAACCTGGGCCAGCAGGGCGCCGCTCACCGGATCCGAACCGGCCAGCAGCGCCCGGAGAGTCGCCGCGACCTCCGGCGACAGCGGCTCAGCCATCTGCCCGGGCCACACCGATCGGGCACGACACCCCGGTGCCGCCGATCCCGCAGTAGCCGGCCGGGTTCTTGTCCAGGTACTGCTGGTGGTACCCCTCGGCCGCGTAGAACGTGCGCCCTGCCGCCGGCAGGATCTCCGTGGTGATCGTGCCGTGGCCCGCGCCGGTGAGGAGCTTCTGGTAGGCCTCGCGGGAGGCTTCGGCGGTGGTGGCCTGGGCGGGGGTGTGGGTGTGGATCGCGGAGCGGTACTGGGTGCCGACGTCGTTGCCCTGGCGGAAGCCCTGGGTGGGGTCGTGGGACTCCCAGAAGGTCTTCAGGAGGCGCTCGTAGGAGATGAGCGAGGGGTCGTACGCGATGCGGACGACCTCGGTGTGGCCGGTCAGGCCGGAACAGACCTCTTCGTAGGTGGGGTTCTCGGTGTGGCCGCCCTGGTAGCCGACCAGGGTGGTCCAGACACCGGCCGGGAGCTGCCAGAACTTGCGTTCGGCACCCCAGAAGCAGCCCAGAGCGAAGTCGGCGATCTCGTGGCCCTCGGGGTAGGGGCCGAGCAGCGGGGTGTCGAGGACGGTGTGGCGGTCGGGGACCGTGAACACCGGGGCGGGGCGGCCCTTCAGCGCCTGCTCGGGGGTGGGCAGGACGGGCGTACGGCCGAACAGCATGGGCGCGGGCTCCTTCTCGTCTCCTCGCCGGACCGTCCGGTGGTGGCCGGAAGCGGCATCACCCACAACGGCCCGGCGCCGCCCCGCATTCCGTCCGGGCAGGGCGACGCCGGGCCACGTGCTCCTCAGTGCGGCAGCGTCGCCGGGCTGCCGCCGTTCGCCTCGTAGCCCGCCACCGCCAGCGCCCGGTAGACCGCGAACTCGGCCGCCGGATCGGGGGACAGGGTCCACGGCAGGGCACCCACGTGGCCGTCGATGTGTATGAGCTGGTTCATGGCCTCCTGCCAGCGCTCGCCGCGGACCAGGAAGAAGACCAGCATGTGCCGCACATGCGCGAGCATCGGGTCGTCCGCGCGGGCCGAGTGCACGGCGTGCAGCGCCCCGTGCATCGCCTTGGTGACGGTCTCGCTCTGGTAGAAGCCGCTGACCAGGTTCACCTCGGGCAGGTGCTCGAAGACCGCGAACAGGGGCATGGCGGCGAGGAGGGAGCCCTGCGGGGCGCGGGCCGCGGCCGCCTCCGCGAAGGACATCGCCAGCTCACGCGAGCCGTGCCACTTCTCGCACCAGTAGTGGAGCGCCGCCAGATGCGCGCCCATGTGCGACGGGGCGCGGTCCAGGATCTTCAGCCACAGCTGCTCGAACTCCGCCCGCGGATAGGCGAGGCCACGGGCCACCGACAGCTCGACGATGTACGGGATCGGGTCACCCGGCGCCAGCAGTGCCGCCTCGCCGCACGCCGCCCTCGCCTCCTCCATGATGATCCGGAACGAGTCCGTGCCGGGCGTCGCGGTCCGCCACGCCTGCTGCACCAGGAACTCCGCGTGGATGGCCGCACCGCCCGCGTCCTTGGGCTGCTCGGCCCGCCACACCCGCAGCCACTGGCCGCCCGGCGACTCGCCCACCCCGCCCGGCCGCTGAGCCAGCTCCAGGGAGGCCGCACCCGCGAAGGCCTGCACACGCTGCCAGCGCAGCTCGCCCGCCGCCTCGGTGCCCGCCAGCAGCTGGGAGGCCGCCCGGTAGTCCTGGGTGCGCTGCACCAGGTCCAGGACGTCCAGCAGGTCCTGGTCGGGGCCGGGCATGCGGACGTCCAGCTCCTCCTGCCGTACGAAGCCGTAGTCCGCGGGGTCCGCGGCGTCCGGGTGGCCCGGCGGGACCTGCTCGATCATGCCCCGGCGGCGCCGCAGGACCGGCAGCAGCACGAAGCCGAACATGACCACCGCCATCAGGACCCAGAGAATTTCCATGCCTCAAGCGTTCCAGACACCGCCGACAATTGGCCAACCCGGTCCCCGGCCTGTGGAAAACCTCGTGTCCCGGCTCCGGGTACCTGGGGAAAACCGCCCGTCCAGGCTCCGCGGCCTGGGGAAAACCCTTCTCCAGCCTTGCTGTGCGACGCCTGCCCCGCGAGCGGACTACGCTCGGTGCCCATGAGCGACAGGCACATCAGTCAGCACTTCGAGACGCTCGCCATCCACGCGGGCAACACGGCGGACCCCCTCACCGGTGCGGTCGTCCCGCCGATCTACCAGGTCTCGACCTACAAGCAGGACGGCGTCGGCGGCCTGCGCGGCGGCTACGAGTACAGCCGCAGCGCCAACCCGACACGTACCGCCCTGGAGGAGAACCTCGCCGCCCTCGAGGGCGGCCGACGGGGCCTCGCGTTCGCGTCCGGACTGGCGGCCGAGGACTGCCTGTTGCGTACGCTGCTCAGCCCCGGGGACCACGTGGTCATCCCCAACGACGCGTACGGCGGCACGTTCCGGCTCTTCGCGAAGGTCGTCGCCCGCTGGGGCGTCGAGTGGTCGGTCGCCGACACCAGCGACCCGGCCGCCGTCCGGGCCGCCATCACCCCGAAGACCAAGGCCGTGTGGGTGGAGACCCCCTCCAACCCGCTGCTCGGCATCACCGACATCGCCGCCGTCGCGCAGCTCGCCCGGGACGCCGGCGCGAAGCTCGTCGTCGACAACACCTTCGCCACGCCGTATCTGCAGCAGCCGCTGTCGCTCGGCGCCGACGTCGTCGTGCACTCCCTGACCAAGTACATGGGCGGCCACTCGGACGTCGTCGGCGGCGCGCTGGTCACCGCCGACGAGGCGCTCGGTGAGGAACTGGCGTACCACCAGAACGCGATGGGCGCGGTCGCCGGGCCCTTCGACTCCTGGCTGGTGCTGCGCGGAGCCAAGACGCTGTCGGTGCGGATGGACCGGCACAGCGAGAACGCGACCAAGGTCGCCGACATGCTGACCCGGCACGCGCGCGTGACGAAGGTGCTCTACCCGGGTCTGGAGGACCACCCCGGTCACGAGGTCGCCGCCAAGCAGATGCGGTCCTTCGGCGGCATGGTCTCCTTCCAGGTCACGGGCGGCGAGGAGGCGGCCGTCGAGGTCTGCAACCGCGCCAAGGTGTTCACGCTGGGCGAGTCCCTGGGCGGCGTGGAGTCCCTGATCGAGCACCCCGGCCGGATGACGCACGCGTCGGTCGCCGGCTCGGCCCTCGAGGTCCCCGCCGACCTCGTACGCCTCTCGGTGGGCATCGAGAACGTCGACGACCTGCTGGAAGACCTTCAGCAGGCCCTGGGCTAGCCCCTTCGGCGGTTCACGAGCGGGCCGGTCCGTCCGGTCACCAGCCGGTCAGCGGTGGAGTCGTCTCCGACGGCGGCTCCACCCAAGGCCGGGCCGTCACCGCCCACACCACGAACGCGACGCTCGCCGCGAACATCAGGAACCACATCAGCCGCAGGGCCGCCCGTCTGCGCCGCAGCATGCGGCCGCCCCGGCGCACCACCTCGGCGTGAAGTTCCGGCGGCACGGGCGGATGCGCCTGCTCCATGATGCGGCGTACGGCGGCTTCGCGTTCGGGCCGGTTCACGGCCGCTCCCTTCCCGGGTGGCCCCTCGTCCTCATGACGCCGCCACCTTCGCGCCTCCCACCGCCGGAGCGGGCCCGCGCGGGGGATGCAGCAGCGTCGCCGTGGCCCGGTCGCAGATCGTGCGGACGCGTTCCGTGGCGAGTCCGAGCAGGGCGGCCGTCTGTTCCTCGGCGACGCCCTCGTAGAGCCGCAGGACGAGGACGAGGCGTTCCTGCGGGGCCAGGGCGGCCAACGGGTTCGCGGGGTGCGGTCGGTGGCCGCCCAGGCCGCCGTACTGGTGCCAGGCGCCGTGGGCGAAGCGGGTGGCCAGGTACTGGCGGGTGCGGTCGTAGGGGTCCTCGCCGCGCAGTCCGTCCCAGCACGCGTACGTGTGGGCGAGCGCCAGCGTCAGCAGGCGCCGCGCGCGCGGGTTGTCGTCCGGCGCCTCCGCCGTCAGAAGCGTCGCGGCATGCAGCAGCCGCCCGGCGGCGCCCGCGACGAACGCCTTGAACTCCCGGGTCCGGCGGGCGTCCTGGGACGCATGCCGTTGTCGCACCGCGCCTCCCGCCTGAGGGCGACCTGTGAGGGAACGGGACCCGCGCCACGTACCGGATACGGAACCGCGTGCGAGTCAAGGACCCGGTCTCATATGAGGCCAGGGGTGGCCTTTCGGTCAAGAGCCGCGCACCCCTCGAGAGCCGCGCACCCGGAGAACGGGTGCGCCACGCGCGCGTGAAGGACGCTCAGGACGCCGACGGTCCGTCCGCGCCCGGCAGTCCCTGGGCCGCCATCCGGGAGGAGAGCGCGGTGTTGAAGCGCGTGAGGAGCGTGCAGAACGCCTCGCGCTCCTCCGGTGCCCAGTCGTGTGTCAGCTCGGCCATCAACTGACGCCGGGAGGAGCGCACTTCCTCCAGCCGCGACAGCCCGCGCGGGGACAGCTGGAGCACCACCGCCCGGCCGTCCTCCGGGTGGGAGGTGCGCTTGACGAGCCCGGTGTCCACGAGCGGAGCCACCTGCCGGGTGACCGTCGACGAGTCGATGCCCATGCTCGCGGCGAGCGCCTTGACGCCCATCGGGCCTTCCTTGTCGAGGCGGTTGAGCAGCAGATATGCGGCGCGGTCCATGGAGTTGCGCACCTGCCCGACCCCGCCGAGCCGGGTCTGTTCGGCACGACGGGCAAAAACCGCCACCTCGTGCTGCAGCGTGTCGAGGAGACCGGTGTCACCGACGGTCGTCATGTCCATCGACATTTCAGGTGTTGTGGGCATGGCCGGGGGCTCACTTCAGATAAGGGGTGCTGGGTTGGGGGACAGGGTACGCGGCCGGAAGGCGGGCCGTACCGGCGCTGCGGAAACCGGTCTCGGAGGTTGGTCACAGCGGCCGCTTGCGCCTGTGAACTGCGATGCTTGTGTCATGAGCTACGGCACGGCTGACTCCTTGCACTCCCTGCGGCCCGTCACCCTGGACGATGTGCGCGGCGCCCAGAAGATGCTCATGGGTGTGGCGCGGGTGACCGCGATGGAGGGCAGCCGGCACCTGTCCCAGCTGGTGGGCTCGCCGGTGCACTTCAAGTGCGAGAACCTCCAGCGAACGGGCTCGTTCAAGCTGCGCGGCGCATACGTCCGGATCGCCGGGCTGCTGCCCGAGGAGCGGGCCGCCGGGGTCGTCGCCGCGAGCGCCGGCAACCACGCGCAGGGCGTCGCGCTGGCGTCGTCCCTGCTCGGCGTGCGTTCCACGGTGTTCATGCCGAAGGGCGCCCCGCTGCCGAAGATCAGCGCGACCCGGGAGTACGGCGCCGAGGTCCGGCTGCACGGGCAGGTGGTCGACGAGACACTGGCTGCCGCGCAGGAGTACGCGGAGCGGACCGGGGCGGTGTTCATCCACCCCTTCGACCATCCCGACATCATCGCCGGTCAGGGCACGGTCGGTCTGGAGATCCTGGAGCAGTGCCCGGAGGTGCGCACGATCGTCCTCGGCATCGGCGGCGGGGGTCTCGCGGCCGGTGTCGCGATCGCGGTGAAGTCGGTCAGGCCCGATGTGCGGATCGTCGGCGTCCAGGCCGCGGGCGCGGCCGCGTACCCGCCCTCGTTGGCGGCCGGGCATCCGGTGTCGATCGAGAACCCGGCGACGATGGCCGACGGCATGAAGGTCGGCCGGCCCGGCGATGTGCCGTTCGAAATCATCGGCGAGCTGGTCGACGAAGTGCGTACGGTGTCGGAGGACGAGCTGTCCGCCGCGCTGCTGCTGAGTCTGGAGCGGGCCAAGCTGGTCGTCGAGCCCGCCGGGGCGAGCCCGGTCGCGGCACTGCTGAGTGACCCGGGTGCTTTCGAGGGGCCGGTCGTGGCGGTGCTGTCCGGCGGCAACGTCGACCCGGTGCTCCTGCAACGCGTACTGCGCCACGGTATGTCCGCGCAGGGTCGCTATCTGGCCGTACGGCTCAGGCTGACGGACCGGCCGGGCGCCCTGGCGACGCTTCTCGGGGCGTTGTCAGTGGTGGACGCTAACGTCCTCGACGTGAGTCACGTACGGACCGATCCACGGCTCGGGCTCACGGAGGCGGAGGTGGAGCTGCACCTGGAGACGAAGGGTCCGGAGCACTGCGCCGAGGTCGGCCAGGCCCTGCGGAACGCGGGCTACACGGTCATCGACTGAGCCGCCGGGGCACCGAACTCCCAGCTCAGGAGCTTCTCCATCACTCGTTCGAGTAAGTCCGTTGAGAGACGCGATACATCGCGTTATGGTGTGTCTCGTGGCCGGATCGCCGCCGCTGTCCCGCCACCCATCAGGCGGAACAAAAAGCACAAACCTAGGCTTTTCGAAGAATCCCCGACGACGTGGAGACTGATATGCCAGGCGCCATCTATGCCGAAGGCCTGGTGAAGACCTTCGGTGACGTAAGGGCTCTGGACGGCGTCGACCTGGACGTGCCGGAAGGCACCGTCCTGGGCCTGCTCGGGCCGAACGGCGCGGGCAAGACGACGACCGTCCGCTGTCTGACGACCCTGCTGCGACCCGACAGCGGCAAGGCGGTCGTCGCGGGCCTCGACGTGCTCAAGCATCCCAACGAGGTGCGGCGCTCGATCGGTCTGTCCGGCCAGTTCGCCGCGGTCGACGAGTATCTGACCGGCCGCGAGAACCTCCAGATGGTCGGCCAGCTCTACCAGATGAAGGCCAAGGACGCGAAGGTCCGGGCCGGCGAGCTGCTCGAGCAGTTCAACCTCGCGGACGCCGCCGACCGTACCGCGAAGACCTACTCCGGAGGCATGCGCCGCCGCCTCGACCTCGCGGCCGCCCTGGTCGTCTCCCCGCCCGTGATGTTCATGGACGAACCGACGACCGGTCTCGACCCGCGCAACCGCCAGCAGCTGTGGGAGGTCATCAAGCAGCTCGTCTCCGGTGGCACGACCCTGCTGCTGACCACGCAGTACCTGGAAGAGGCCGACCACCTCGCGCACGACATCGCGGTCGTCGACCACGGTCGCGTCATCGCCCGCGGCACCTCCGACCAGCTCAAGGCCCGCACCGGCGGCGAGCGCGTCGAGGTCGTGGTGCACGAGCGTGAGCACATCCCGACCGCCCGGGAAGTGCTCGCCGGCTTCGGCAAGGGCGACACCACCGTCGAGGATCACACGCGCAAGCTCACCGTGCCCGTCACCGGCGGCGCGAAGCTCCTCGCCGAGGTCATCCGTGAACTGGACGTGCGCGGCATCGAGATAGACGACATCGGCCTGCGCCGCCCCACCCTCGACGACGTCTTCCTCTCCCTGACCGGCCACCACGCCGAGGCGGAGGAGAACGGCGCGAGCGGTGCCGCCCAGGACGCCAAGGACCGCCGCCACAAGAAGGAGGCCGGCAAGTGAGCGCCGTCACCGACGCCGTACGCGTCACGCCCGCCACGAACCCGATCAGCCAGTCGATCCGGGACTCGCTGGTCGTCGCGAAGCGCAACCTGATCCGCATGTCCAGGATCCCCGAGATGGTCATCTTCGGGCTCATCCAGCCGATCATGTTCGTGGTGCTGTTCAGCTATGTGTTCGGCGGCTCCATGAACATCGGCGGCACCACGGACCCCGCGGTCTACCGAGAGTTCCTGATGGCCGGCATCTTCGCCCAGACCGTCACCTTCGCCACGGCGGGTGCGGGCGCCGGGATCGCCGACGACATGCACAAGGGGCTCATCGACCGCTTCCGCTCGCTGCCCATGGCGCGCGGGGCGGTGCTGACCGGGCGGACCCTCGCCGACCTGGTGCAGACGGCGCTCACGCTGTTCGTGCTGGCGATGGTCGCCCTGCTGGTCGGCTGGCGCACCCACACCAGCATCGGTGAGGTGCTCGGCGCCTTCGGTCTGCTGCTTCTGCTCGGGTACGCCTTCACCTGGGTCGGCGCCCTGATCGGACTCTCCGTACGGACCCCGGAGGCGGCCACCTCGGGCGGGCTGATCTGGCTCTTCCCGGTCACCTTCGTCTCGAACGCTTTCGTGGACTCCAGCCAGATGACGCCCTGGCTGCGCCATGTCGCCGACTGGAACCCGTTCAGCGCCACGGTCCAGGCCTCCCGCGAGCTCTTCGGCAACCCGGGGGTCTCGACCTCCGACGCCTGGCCCATGCAGCACCCGGTGTGGGCGTCGCTGATCTACTCGGTCCTGATCGTCGTCCTGTTCAGGACGCTGGCGGTGCGGAAGTACCGGTCCGCGACCGCATGAGGTGTCGCCGGGCGGCCTGACGCGGAATGACGAGACCCCCGGCGTCGGTGAGACGCCGGGGGTCTGTCGGGGCAATGCGGGGTAAGGGGATCAGGCGCTGTAGGGCTCGGCCTTGAGGATCTTCACGGAGGCCTTCCTGCCGTTCGGCAGTTCGTACTCCGCGTCCTCGCCGACCTTGTGGCCGAGCACGCCGGAGCCCAGCGGGGACTGCGGCGAGTAGGTCTCGATGTCGGAGCTGGCGTACTCGCGGGAGGCGAGCAGGAAGGTCGTCGTATCGTCCTCGTCGCCGTCGAAGGCGATCGTCACGACCATGCCGGGCGCCACCGCGCCGTCGGCGGACGCCGGGGCCTCGCCGACCTTGGCCTTCTCCAGGAGCTGGGTCAGCTGGCGGATGCGGAGCTCCTGCTTGCCCTGCTCTTCCTTGGCCGCGTGGTACCCGCCGTTCTCGCGCAGGTCGCCCTCCTCGCGCGCGGCCGCGATCTTCGCGGTGACTTCCTCGCGCGCGGGACCAGACAGGTACGCCAGCTCTTCCTTGAGCTTGGTGTACGCCTCCTGCGTAAGCCAGGTGACGTCTTCGCTGGTCTGGGTCACAGGTGCTCCTCGTAGGTACTGGGAATACAAAGCATCGCCCTACCCAGAAGAATGTTCCTTCACGGATGGGCGAAACCACGAGCCTAACAATTCAGCGGCCCAAGGGGGAGGACATAAGCCATCAGACTCACATCGCCGCAGGTCAGCAAGTACGTAATGCGGACGAGGTCAGTCGGCGTGACAGCCGAGCAGCTCCGCGGTCGTGCCCGGTGACGTCGTACGCAGTGTGACTACCTTGTCGATGCGGGTGGCGTCCCCGTCGAAGCGGAAGTCGGCCCGGCCGACCTCGGCACCGCTCTCGGCCTGGGAACGCAGAGTGCAGTAGCCGCTCGCACCGGAGTCCTTGCGGACCTCCAGATGCACCTTCACGGCGTCCCGCTCCTGCTCGAAGCTGATCACCTCGGCGCTGATCTTGTTCTGGCCGACGTAGTAGTAGGCGAAATAACCCATCAGCGCGAGCAGCAGCGCCCCGAGAACGGCACCGGCGATCTTGAGCTTGTGGTCGGCGCGCTCGTCCGAGGAGCGGCCGTAACGGCCCTCGGGCAGTCGCGTGCTCGCCGTACTCATGATCGTCCTCCGGACGCCGGAATTATTCGCCCCCCGATTCGGTCACTATAGAAGCGCCGATCGCCCCGGTTCACACCAGGGGCGCCGACTTACCAAGGATTGAGTCTTGACTGACCAGCTGCGACTGATGGCCGTCCACGCCCACCCCGACGACGAGTCGAGCAAGGGCGCGGCGACCATGGCGAAGTACGTGTCCGAGGGGGTGGACGTGCTGGTCGTGACCTGCACGGGCGGGGAGCGCGGCTCCATCCTCAATCCGAAGCTGCAGGGCGACAAGTACATCGAGGAGCACATCCACGAGGTACGCAAGAAGGAGATGGACGAGGCCCGCGAGATCCTCGGCGTCAAGCAGGAGTGGCTCGGCTTCGTCGACTCCGGCCTGCCCGAGGGCGACCCGCTGCCCCCGCTCCCCGAGGGCTGCTTCGCCCTGGAGGACGTCGACAAGGCGGCCGGCGAACTGGTGCGCAAGATCCGCTCGTTCCGTCCGCAGGCGATCACGACGTACGACGAGAACGGCGGCTACCCGCACCCCGACCACATCATGACCCACAAGATCTCGATGGTGGCGTTCGAGGGCGCGGCGGACACCGAGAAGTACCCGGAGGGCGAGTTCGGCCCGGCGTACCAGCCGCAGAAGCTCTACTACAACCAGGGCTTCAACCGGCAGCGCACCGAGGCGCTGCACAACGCGATGCTGGAGCGCGGCCTGGAGTCGCCGTACGAGGAGTGGCTCAAGCGCTGGAGCGAGATCGAGCGCACCGAGCGCACGCTGACCACGCACATCCCGTGCGCCGACTTCTATGAGATCCGTGACAAGGCGCTGATCGCGCACGCCACGCAGATCGACCCCGACGGCGGCTGGTTCCGGGTTCCGATGGAGGTCCAGAAGGAGGTCTGGCCGACCGAGGAGTACGAGCTCGCGAAGTCCCTCGTCGATACCTCCCTCCCCGAGGACGACCTCTTCGCGGGCATCCGGGACAATGCCTGACATGAGCGCAAGCGTGAGCCTGGCAATGACCCACTTCGCGACCTTCGCCAAGGAGGTCGACGAGGACAAGGTCACCCCCGGCGTCCTCGGTTTCGTCGTCTTCGCGGCGATGGCCCTGGCCGTGTGGGTGCTGATGAAGTCGATGAGCAAGCACATGGGCAAGGTCGACTTCAAGGAGTCCTCGGACACGGAGGCCGGTACGGCCGACGCCAAGGCCGCCGGCCGGGCGGAACCGCAGAAGGGCTGAGCCACGCTGCTCCCGGTGGGTCACCGGGAGTGGTCGGCCAGAGAAAGCAGCAGATGCGCCGACTCCGGCCGCACATGGTCGGAGTGGGCGCCCGCGGGACCGTGTCCGTGGACGAACACATCACTGGCGTCCACGCTGACGAACCGGTGGTCGAGCGAGGCGAGCGGATACGGCTCCCCGGTCGGCAGCATCCGGATCGCCGACACGGGGGCCGGCGCCGTACCGATGCCGGCGTAACCGATGCCCGCGTGCTTCTCGGCCCGTAGGTGCCAGAAGCCGGTGGCCCGGTCGTGCTGCGAGTACGTCGCGGCGACCGGGCCGCGTAGCGGCGCCTCGCCGAGCGCGGTGAACGTCGCCGCGAACGCGTCGCGCGGCGCCGCCATCTGCAACAGCAGCATCGAGTCCACGGTGAACGGGCGCCCCGGCGGCTCGGGTGTGCTCCAGCCCAGCGTGTCCGGCTCGTCGGCGGCCCACTGGACCGCCTCGCACAGGAAACGGCAGCCGAAGGAGTGGCCGACCAGGTGCAGATACTGGCCGTCTCGGTCGGCCAGCACCGGCGCCGAGGCCGGATCGGCGCGGTGGGCGTCGAGACAGCCGAGCAGCCGGCCGATCACCCGCGAGGCGTGTCCGGCCGTGCTCATGGCGTGGGCCCGGTCGCGGATGCGCCGGTAGCCGCCGAGCGAGGGCAGCGAGCGGGAGGGCCAGCGCCGGTACGCGGCCTTCAGCCCCGTACCGAAGCCACCGCCACCCCCATCACCTCGCGGGCGTGCCGGTTCGGGACCATGCCCAGGCGCCAGGCCTGCCAGCCGGCCTCCAGGTTCACGCCGCGTTCCAGGAGGAGCTGGTACGCCTCGACGTAGTCGTCGAGCTTCTCGTCCCGTAGCGAGTGGCTGGTCCGGCCCAGTTGGGACAGGTCCTCCTGGGCCACCGCGGTGCCGACCTCGACGCCGCCCGGTGCCGCGTAGGGCAGCAGTGTGCAGCGCAGGAAGCGGGCCCAGTCCTCGCCGCGGCGGTCTCCGTACGAGGTGAAGAGGCCGATCGCCTCGTCGCACAGCGTCAGTGCCTGCTGGGTGCGGGTGTTGCCGGCGTCGACCACGGCCAGTTCCAGGCATGTCCAGGCCTCGCCGTGGGCGACGCCTATGCGATGGAAGTCCGCACGCGCGTCGACCAGGAGCTGGCGCGCGAAGCCGGAGTTCCGCAGCGAGCCGGTCTGGGCCGCCCGCTGGTCGCGCGTCACCCGGGCCGAGTGGTGGCGGGCGCAGGCCAGGCCGTACACGTCCCGCATCCGGGAGAACATGGTTCTCGACCTCTCCAACTCCCGTACCGCCAGGTCCAGGTTGCCCGTCTCCTCCAGCGCCTGGCCCAGGTAGTACACCGTCCACGCCTCACCACGGGCGTCCTCGTTGTCGCGATGCCGGGACGCCGCCTGGCGCAGGCCGTCCACCGCGGGGGAGGGGTCGCCGGCGACCAGGCGGGCGCGGGCCAGCTGGGTCAGGGCCCAGGCCTCGCCACGGGTGTCGCGGGTGCGGCCGTACAGATCCAGGGCGGTGCGCAGCTCGGTCTCCGCGCGGGGGACGTCACCCATGCGCAGGCCCAGCTGACCGAGCTGGAAGTGGGCCCAGGCCTCACCGTGCACGGACTCGCCCGCGCGGTGCAGGACCAGGGACCGGGTGAGCAGCTCCATGGCCTCCGCCACCCGCGCCCGGTCGCGTTCCACCGCGGCCAATGCGTGCATGGTCCAGGCGCGGTCGGTGGCCAGTGCGGGGGCCGCCTGGAGGTCAAGGGCCTCGTGGAGCTTCGCCGCGGCCTCCGTCAGGTTGCCCTGGTGGTGCAGGGTGATGCCGAGGGAGCACAGGGCACGGGCCGCGCCCGCGTCGTGGTGGGCCTCCATGTAGAGGTCGACCACCGAGGTCAGGGTCGTGCGGGCCTTGTCCAGCTCGCCGAGCTGGCGGGCCGCGATGCCCGTGCGCCATTGGACCGACCTCAGCAGCAGCCCCTGGTCCACCGCCTGCGCCAGCTCGCTGATCTCGCCCAGGCGGTAGAGGTCGCCGCGCAGGAGGCAGTAGTCGCAGAGGGCGCCCAGGAGGTTGAGCACCGCGCCCTGGTTCACGCCCTCCGCGTGGCGCAGGGTCGAGGTGATGAAGCTCGACTCGTCGTCCAGCCAGCGCAGCGCCTCGTCCAGGGAGGTGAAGCCGTGCGGGCTGAAGCGGTCCGAGCGGGTCGACATGTTGCCGTCGACCAGGCGCAGGACCGAGTCGGCCAGCTCGGCGTAGTTCACGATGAGACGTTCCTGCGCCGAGTTGCGCTCGGCCGGTTCCTCCTCGTCCAGGAGGCGGGCCTGGGCGAAGGCGCGGACCAGGTCGTGCAGGCGGTAGCGGTCGCCGCGGACGTGGTCGATCAGACCTGCCCGGGACAGCGCGACCAACTGGCGGGTGGCCTCCGCCTGGTCGGTGGCCAGCAGCGCCGCGGCCGCGGCCGCGCCCAGGGATGCCCGGCCGGCGAGGGCCAGGCGCCGCAGGAGACGGCGGGCCGTGTCCGACTGGTCGGTGTAGCGCAGCCACAGCACCCGCTCGACCGGCTCCACCGGACCGTACGCCCCCAGGTCCGCGGCGAGCGCGCGCGGTGAGCGCGGGCCGAGGGACGAACCCGCGACACGCAGCGCCAGCGGCAGGCCGCCGCACAACTCCCGGACCAGGTCGGACGCATCGGCGTCGTACGGACCCGTCGCGTCCTGCGCCGCCGCCCCCAGCAGTTCCTCCGCGCCCGCCGCGTCCAGCGCCTCGACCGGCAACTGGTGCACCCAGGCCGGCAGATCGGCGGGCAGGTCCAGGGAGGTGCGGGCGGTGACCAGGACCAGGCTGTCGGAGCGCTCGGGGACGAGGGTGCGGACCTGTTCGGGGTCGGAGGCGTCGTCCAGGACGATCGTCACCGGCAGCCCCGTCAGATGCTGGTGGTAGAGCTCGCCCAGCCGCTTGACCTGCTGGTCCGGTGAGGAACGCTCACGGAAGAGGAGTTGCTCGCGGGGCGCGCCCAGCCGGTTCAGCAGATGCATCAGGGCGTCCCGCGTCGACAGCGGTGGTTCCTCCGGGCTGTCGCCGCGCAGGTCCACGACGCACGCGCCGCGGAAGTAGTCCTTCAGATCGTGGGCCGCCTGCAGTGCGAGGGCCGAACGGCCGCTGCCCGACGACCCGTGCAGCACCACCACCGTCGGCCGGGTCTCCGTGCTCGCCCGGGCCGCCTGCACCCACTGCCGGATCCGCCCCAGCTCCTGCCGCCGGCCCGCGAACGCGGCCACCGGCTCGGGGAGTTGACCGAACGACTGCTGAAGCACGTTCCGGCCGCGCGCCGCCGCGCTCTTGTCGGCGCCCTTCAGTCGTGGCCCCGTCTTCTTCGGCCCCGTCGAGGCGCTCAGCACCCGCTGCTGGTCGAGGAACGGCCGGATGCCCCGCACCTCCAGTGCCGTCAGCCACGCCAGCCGCAACTGCTCGGGTCCGCCCGGCTGTCCCACCGCGCCCGCCTGATGATGCGCGGCCGGCAGATGCGCACCGGCGACCTTCACCACGGTCGCCGCGGCACCCACCACACCGACGGCCGCCCCGGCACCGAGCGCCGTACCCGCGCCGGTACCGAGCGCCAGGTCCGTGACGACGGCCGCGAGAGCGGCGACGCCCGCCACCATCAGCGGAGTTCCGCCGCCCTCCTTCGCGTACCGCTGCCCGAACGTGAGGTGGCCGGCCGCCGCCTCGTCCAACGCGCGCGTGTAGGCCTCGTACTCCTCCGCGGCGCTCTGCGCCATGGCATCCAGCGCTCCACGCCCTCGCGCCATCAGCACCGGCCCGTCGGTACGCCCGCCGGAGCGCCGCACCTCCTCCTCCACGGCCCGTGCCAACAGCCGCTCGGCGTCCACCCGATGGCTGTCCCGCATGTCACGTCCCCCTCCGGTGACAACTCCTTTGCCTATGAGTGTCCTTCGGGAGGGGCTTCAGCGCGAGAGGGCGGCGATCAATGGATCCGGTGCGGTGACCTTGAGATCACTCGATCGTTTCTATGACTGTCGGGCGAACTGTCGAATGGGGGAGCTGTGAGCCAAGGGGCGGCGAACGAGCCGACGGAATGGATTCCGGTGGCGTCCTATGCGCGTACGTCGGAGGACTTCCGGCAGCGGGACGGACACGGGGTACGCCACCAGCTGCGGATCAATGAGCGGACCGCGCACCAGCAGGGCTGCCGAATCGTCGCCGTGTACAGCGACAACGGCTGCAGCGCTTCCAAGGAGGGAGTGGCGAGACCTGGATTCGACCGACTGGTCGAGGACTTGGAGCGCGGGAGCACCGCGGACGGCCAGGTTGTCGCGGGGTCGTCTGTGTGGCGGACGACCGGCTGTATCGCCGAGCGGAGGACCTGGCGCGGTACTTCAGCGCGCTGACCAGCCGGCCGGGACGTGTCCACATCGATCCGCAAGGTGTCCGAGACCCGTACTCGCAAGAGGGGCTGCTGCAGGCCGTGCGATCGCTGGAGGCGGCAGAGACCGAGACGCGGGTCAGGAGTCAGAGGCTGACGAACTGGCACTGGGCACGGGCCGCCGAAGGCGTTCCGCACAGTGGGCCACGTCCCTTCGGGTGGCAGGACGACAGGATCACCTTGCACCCCGTCGAAGCGCCACTCGTCGAATGGTGCACCCTTGGCGTGACGGGAACACGGGGCGGCAGGCCCAATCCGCAGACCGTCACACAGATCATGACCGCGCCCAGAGTGTGCGGCTATCGCGCCAACAGAGGTGAGCTTCTGCTGATGCCGGAAACAGGGCACCCGGTGCTGGGGCGGTGGGAACCGATCGTGACGCCGGACCAGTGGCAGGCCGTGTGTGCGACCTTCTCCACAGGCAACCTCTACATGCACAGGGGCAGCGGAACTCCCAGACTCACCGAGACAGGGGCTGCTCCCCGCTATCTCGCCAGCGGCATCCTCCGGTGTGGAGCGAACCGGCAGGACGGCACGGTCTGCCGCGGCCCGTTGTGTGCCCAGAAGGGGAGAAGCCGGAGGAGTCCCTACGTCTACTCCTGTCGCGAATGCAGGCGGTGCAGCATCAGTGGGCCGTTGGCCGACGAAGCGCTCGAGCAGCTCCTGTTCTCCGAAGCGGCGGGACAAGCGCAGCCGTCCGAGGCTGTTCGGCGTCGCTGGCACGCCGGGGAGATGGATCTCCAGGAGAAGCGAAAGATCATCACGGCGGTCATCGTTCGTTGCGTTGTTCGTCCAGGCGTGAAGGGGAACCCCACCTGGGACTACTCACGAGTGGAGCCTGAATGGCGCTGAGGGCCACTCCGTCCCCCAGTCCGTCCGAGCTCTCAGGCAGGATGGACCCATGCCGAACCGACTGGCCAATGAGACATCCCCGTACCTCCTCCAGCACGCCGACAACCCCGTCGACTGGTGGCCCTGGTCGGAAGCGGCCTTCGCGGAGGCGCGACGCCGAGATGTTCCGGTGCATCTGAGTGTCGGGTATTCCAGCTGCCACTGGTGCCATGTGCTAGCGCAGGAAAGTTTCGAGGACGAAGCAGTCGCCGCCTACATGAACACCCACTTCGTCAACATCAAGGTAGACCGCGAAGAACGCCCCGACGTCGACGCCGTCTACATGGAAGCCGTCCAGGCCGCCACCGGCCAAGGCGGCTGGCCCATGACCGTGTTCCTCACCCCGGACGCCGAACCCTTCTACTTCGGTACGTACTTCCCGCCCGAGCCCCGGCACGGCATGCCGTCGTTCCGGCAGGTGCTGGAGGGTGTGCGCAGCGCGTGGAGTGACAAGCGGGACGAGGTCGCCGAGGTGGCCGGGAAGATCGTGCGGGATCTCGCCGGGCGGGAGATCAGCTACGGCGACACACAGGCACCCGGTGAGGAGGAGCTCGCCAAGGCGCTGCTCGGGCTGACCCGGGAGTACGACCCGCAGCGCGGCGGATTCGGCGGGGCACCGAAGTTCCCGCCGTCCATGGTCCTCGAGTTCCTGCTGCGGCATCACGCGCGGACCGGCTCCGAGGGCGCGCTCCAGATGGCGCAGGACACCTGCGAGCGGATGGCCCGCGGAGGCATCTACGACCAGCTCGGGGGCGGGTTCGCACGCTACTCCGTCGACCGCGAGTGGGTCGTGCCGCACTTCGAGAAGATGCTCTACGACAACGCCCTGCTCTGCCGTGTCTACGCCCACCTCTGGCGCACCACAGGCTCCGAGCTCGCCCGCCGGGTGGCCCTGGAGACCGCCGACTTCATGGTGCGCGAACTGCGCACCCCGGAAGGCGGGTTCGCCTCCGCGCTCGACGCCGACAGTGACGACGGCGGCGGCAAGCATGTCGAGGGGGCCTATTACGTCTGGACGCCCGAGCAGCTCACCGAGGTCCTCGGGTCCCAGGACGCCGAACTGGCCGCCCACTACTTCGGCGTCACCGAGGAGGGGACCTTCGAAGAGGGCGCGTCCGTCCTCCAGCTTCCGCAGCACGAGGGCGTGTTCGACGCCGAGCACCTCGAGTCCGTGAAGAGCCGGCTGCTCGAGGCGCGGGACCGGCGCCCCGCGCCCGGCCGGGACGACAAGGTGGTGGCCGCCTGGAACGGGCTGGCGATCGCCGCGCTCGCCGAGACCGGCGCCTACTTCGACCGCCCCGACCTCGTCGACGCCGCGGTCGGGGCCGCCGACCTCCTCGTACGGCTGCACCTCGACGAGCAGGCGCGGCTCTCGCGTACCAGCAAGGACGGTCATGCCGGCGCCAACGCCGGGGTGTTGGAGGACTACGCCGATGTCGCCGAGGGCTTCCTCGCCCTGGCCTCCGTCACCGGTGAAGGTGTCTGGCTGGAGTTCGCCGGTTTCCTGCTCGACCATGTCCTGGCACGGTTCGTCGACGAGGAGTCCGGCGCGCTGTTCGACACCGCCTCCGACGCCGAGCAGTTGATCCGGCGTCCTCAGGACCCGACCGACAACGCGGCTCCCTCGGGCTGGACCGCTGCCGCCAGTGCCCTGCTCGGCTACGCCGCCCAGACCGGTGCCGAGCCCCATCGCACCGCCGCCGAGAAGGCCCTCGGGGTCGTCAAGGCGCTCGGTCCGCGGGTGCCGCGGTTCATCGGGTGGGGGCTCGCCGTCGCCGAGGCGTTGCTCGACGGGCCGCGGGAGATCGCGGTCGTCGGTCCCGCGCTCGACGACCCGGGCACAAAGGCCTTGCACCGTACGGCACTTCTCGGCACCGCCCCCGGTGCCGTCGTCGCCGTAGGGGCGACGGGGAGTGACGAACTGCCCCTGCTCGCCGACCGGCCTCTCGTCGGCGGTGAACCGACCGCGTACGTCTGCCGTAACTTCACCTGTGACGCCCCGACGACCGACCCGGACCGGCTGCGCGCGGCGCTGAGCGGCTGAAACGCGGTTACCCGGACGTCATCCGGTGTTCGGATTCGCCCCTAAGTCACCACACTCCTCCGAAACATACTATTTATTGGAGCAGATCCCACTGTTCACAGATCGCCCATAATCTCTCCACAGTGATCACGGCGGATGTGACCGACCGTCGTGACAGGGGGTCTGGGGATCTGGGGGGATCTGTTGCTGACGTCTGTCTTCATCGCCGCCGTCTCGCTCGCCTTGTTCTGGATGGCGGCGTTCACCCTGTGGTGGCAGATGCACGCGTGGCGCACGCCCGAGGTGCTCGCCTCCACCCGGTTCAGCAGACCGGACGGGGGCGAGCAGGTGTCGTTCTCGCTGCTGCTGCCCGCGCGGCACGAACAGGCCGTGCTGGACCACACCATCCAGCGGCTGCTGGAATCCAGCCACACCGACTTCGAGGTCATCGTCATCGTCGGGCACGACGACCCGGAGACCACGGGAGTGGCCGAGGACGCCGCGGCGCGTGACCCGCGCGTCCGCGTCGTCGTCGACACCCACGACAAGAAGAACAAGCCGAAGGCGATGAACACGGCGCTGCCGCACTGCCGCGGTGACGTCGTCGGGGTCTTCGACGCCGAGGACCAGGTCCACCCCGAGCTCCTCGCCCATGTCGACCACGCCTTCCGGACCACCGGGGCGGACGTCGTCCAGGGCGGTGTGCAGCTCATCAACTTCCACTCCAGCTGGTACAGCCTGCGCAACTGCCTGGAGTACTTCTTCTGGTTCCGCTCCCGGCTGCACCTGCACGCGCAGAAGGGGTTCATCCCGCTCGGCGGCAACACCGTCTTCGTACGGACCGACACCCTCAAGGAAGCCGGGGGCTGGGATCCCGACTGCCTCGCCGAGGACTGCGACCTGGGCGTACGGCTCTCCAGCGTCGGCAAGAAGGTCGTCGTCGCCTACGACTCCGACATGGTGACCCGGGAGGAGACCCCCGGCTCGCTCATGTCGCTGCTCAAGCAGCGCACCCGCTGGAACCAGGGCTTCCTCCAGGTCTACCGGAAGAAGGACTGGAAGCAACTCCCGGGTCTCGGCCAGCGGTTGCTCGCCCGCTACACCCTCATGACGCCGTTCCTGCAGGCATTCTCCGGCGTCGTCATCCCGCTCAACGTCGCGATCGCGCTCTTCCTCGACGTGCCCGTCGGCGTCGCCTTCATCACCTTCCTGCCGGCCGTCACCGCACTGGTCACCTTCGTCTTCGAGGTCGTCGGACTGCACGACTTCGGCAAGCAGTACGGCCTTCGCGTCCGCTTCGTCCACTACCTCAAGCTCGTCGTGGGCGGCCCCTTCTACCAGGTGCTCCTCGCCGGGGCCGCCGTCCGCGCCGTATGGCGTGAACAACGCGGCCAAAACGACTGGGAGTTGACCACTCATGTCGGTGCGCATCTGAACCGGACACCGGCGATCCGAGAGGACGTCCCTGCGTGACCTCCACCCTCCCCGCGGTGACTGTTCCCCAGGTCCCCGCGCAGCGGCAGCCTGCGCCTGAAGCGCGTTCGGCCAGTCGAACGAAACCGTCGAAACGCCCCGACCTCCTCCTCTGCGGTGCGCTCCTCGTCGCGATCCTCACCGTCCAGGGCTGGAACATCGCCGACTACCCGACCCTCAGCGACGACGAGGGCACCTACCTCGCCCAGGCCTGGGCCGTCCAGGAGGGCAAGGGTCTGGCCCACTACACCTACTGGTACGACCACCCGCCGCTCGGCTGGATCCAGATAGCCCTGCTCACCTGGATACCGAAGACGCTGAGCCCCGAGTCGATGACCGTCGGCTCGATGCGGGTGACGATGCTGCTGATCAGCGGGATCAGCGCGGCCCTGGTATACGTCCTCGGGCGCCGGCTCGCCCTGCCGCGCTGGGCCGCCGGGCTCGGCATGGTCCTGTTCGGGCTCTCCCCGCTCTCCGTCGTCCTCCAGCGGGAGATCTTCCTCGACAACCTCGCGGTGATGTGGACGCTCCTCGCGTTCACCCTCGCCGCCTCCCCGAGCCGCCACCTCTGGCACCACTTCGGCGCGGGCATCGCCGCCGCTACGGCCGTCCTCACCAAGGAGACGATGCTCGTCGTCCTGCCGGCGCTGCTGCTCACCATGTGGCGCCACAGCCACAGGGACACCCGCAAGTTCGCCCTCACCGGCGCGATCACGGCGTGCACGCTGATCGGCCTCGCCTACCCCTTGTTCGCCCTGCTCAAGGGGGAATTGCTGCCCGGCGGCGGACACGTGTCGCTGTGGGACGGGGTCAAGTACCAGATGACCAGGCCCGGTTCGGGATTCATCCTCGACCAGGGGTCCGGTTCCCACGGGGTGCTGCGGTCGTGGCTCTACTACGACCGTGTCCTGCCCCTCGGCGGTCTCGTCGGCGCGCTTCTGCTGCTGGCCACCTGGCGCTGGTCGGTCACCGCCCGCGCACTGGCCGGACCGGCCCTGACGGTCGCGATCCTCGCCGGGCTCGCACTGCGCCCCAACGGCTATCTGCCCGCGATGTACGTCATCCAGGCGCTGCCGTTCCTCGCGCTCGTGCTGGCCGGGGGCACCGCCTCCGTCGCCCACGCCGTCCTGCGCAGAAGCCACCGGCTGCCCCACGGCGGCCGGTACGCCCTCGCCGCCGTCCTCGCGATCGCCGCCGGCGCCTACGTCGTCCCGCGCTGGTACGACGGCGACCGCACCGCCGTCACCGCCGATGCCAACGCCCCCTACCAGGCCGCCTCCAAGTGGCTGGCGACCGAGGTGGAGCGGCCGGAGAAGACGCGGGTACTCGTGGACGACGCGCTCTGGCTGGACCTGGTGCACGCCGGGTACCGGCCCGGGCTCGGCGCCATCTGGTTCTACAAGGCCGATCTCGACCCGGCGGTGACCAAGACGATGCCGCACGGCTGGAAGGACCTCGACTACGTCGTCGCCTCCCCGACCGTGCGGCGCGACGCGGCCGACCTGCCCAACGTCAGGGCCGCCATCCAGCACTCGACGCCGGTCGCCGTCTTCGGCACCGGTGCGGACCGGATCGAGATCCGGCAGATCCAGACCGTCTCCGGAGGCGTTCGATGACCCACGAGTACACCGCTCCCGTCCCGGACGTACGGGTCGCCGAGATTCCCGAACCGGGTGCCGTCACCATCGTCGTACCGACGTACAACGAGTCCGCGAACATCCGCCAACTGCTCCAGCAGATCACCGAGTCGGTGCCGGCCAGAATCCCTTGCGAGGTCGTCTTCGTGGACGACTCCACCGACGACACCCCAGAGGTGATCCACGAGGCCGCCAAGGACTGCCCGTTCCCGGTGACCGTGCTGCACCGCGACGAGCCGGTCGGAGGGCTCGGCGGGGCGGTCGTGGAGGGGATGAAGGCGGCCGGGTCGGACTGGGTCGTCGTGATGGACGGCGACTGCCAGCATCCGCCGTCCCTGGTCCCGGAGCTGGTCGCGACGGGGGAGCGGGCGAACGCCGGGCTCGTCGTCGCCTCCCGGTACATCAAGGGCGGCAGCCGCGCCGGGCTCGCGGGCAGTTACCGCGTGGCCGTGTCCAGAGCGGCGACCTGGCTGACCAAGTCCCTCTTCCCGCGCCGGCTGCACGGCATCAGCGACCCGATGAGCGGCTTCTTCGCGATCCGCCGCAGCGACATCACGGCCGACGTCCTGAAGCCCCTCGGCTACAAGATCCTCCTCGAACTCGCCGTCCGCAGCCGCCCCCGCGCGGTCACCGAGGTGCCCTTCGTCTTCCAGGACCGGTACGCGGGCGAGTCCAAGTCCAGCGCCCAGGAGGGCCTGCGCTTCCTGCGTCACCTGGTCGGTCTGCGCACCGCCTCGCCGGTCGCCCGCATGGTCGGCTTCGGCCTGATCGGCGCGACCGGCTTCGTGCCCAACCTGCTCGGGCTGTATGTCCTCACCGTGCTCGGCATGCACTACGTACCGGCCGAGATCCTCGCCAATCAGCTCGGCGTCGCCTGGAACTTCCTGCTCATCGAGCATCTGCTGTTCCGCGACCGCCGCCGCCACCGGCGCTGGTGGGACCGTGCCGGCCGGTTCGCCCTGCTCGCCAACGCCGACCTGGTGCTGCGCATCCCGCTGATCGCCCTGTTCGTGCACCGGTTCGGGATGGGCGCACTGTCCGCCACCGCGCTCGCGCTGGTGACGACGTTCGTCCTGCGCTTCGCCGGGACCGAGGCGCTGGTCTACCTCCCGCGCGGAAACAGGAGCCGCACGGCATGAACCCCAGACGGAGAACCGCCCTGCTCGGAGTGGGCGCCCTCACCGCCGGCCTGCTCCTGACCGCACCGCAGTCCGCCTCCGCCGCCAACCTCGTCAAGAACCCCGGCTTCGAGACCGCCGGCACCGGCGACATGCCGTACTGCTGGGAGAGGTCCGGCTGGGGAGACAACGACTTCACCTTCACCACCACGTCCGACGCCCACTCCGGCTCCAAGGCCATGAAGGTCGAGCTGACCCGCCGTACCGAAGGCGACCGCAAGGCGCTGATCACCGAGTCGGCGGAGTGCGCCCCCGTCGTCAGCGTGGGCAGACAGTACGACCTGAACCTCTGGTACAAGTCGACGACCCCGGACGCGTCGGTCACGCTGTTCCGGCACGACACCACGGCCGGCTGGCAGTACTGGACGGACCTGAAGACCCTGGAGATCGCCGGAAGTTGGACCGAGGCGAGCGTCCGTACGCCCGAGGTCCCCACCGGTACCGACCGCATCACCTGGGGTGTCTCCGTCTACGGCACCGGCTCCGCCACCACCGACGACTACACCATGGAGCAGGTCGCCGACCCCGTCCCCGCACCGCAGTGCACGGGCACCGCCGAACAGTGCGCCAACGGCCGCTGGGACGTGCTGCCCACCCAGAACCCGGTGCGCTCCATGCACTCCGTCGTCCTCAACAACGGCAAGGTGCTGCTGATCGCGGGCTCCGGCAACAGCGAGGAGCAGTTCGACGCGGGCACCTTCACCTCGGCCGTGTACGACCCGGTCAACGGCACGTACAAGGTGATCCCCACGCCCAAGGACATGTTCTGCTCCGGGCACGTCCAGCTCCAGGACGGGCGCGTGCTGGTGATGAGCGGGAACAAGGCGTACCCGGTCGCGGGCGGGCACGGCTACGAGGGGTTCAAGGACTCGTACGTCTTCGACCCCGTCACCGAGACGTACAGCAGGACCAACGACATGAACGACGGCCACTGGTACCCGTCCGCGACGATCCTCGGCAACGGTGACGTCATCTCCTTCGGCGGGCTGCGCGAGGACTCCACCGGGTCGGTGACCGCCGAGCTGTGGTCGGACGCCGAGCAGAAGTGGCTGGAGCTCTGGAAGGTCAACCAGACCTGGTCGTACTGGGGTCTGTACCCGTCGATGATCCTGATGCAGGACGGCCGCCTCTTCTACTCGGGCAGCCATGTCTTCGGCAACAACATCCCGGGCACCGGCAGCGCGATCTACGACTACGACGCCAACACGGTCACCCAGGTCCCGGGGCTCCGGAACAAGGACGAGCGGGACCAGTCGGCGAGCGTGCTGCTGCCGCCCGCACAGGACCAGAAGGTCCTCACGATCGGCGGCGGCAACATCGACTCCAACCCGGACGCCAACCGGCTGACCGACGTCATCGACCTGAAGCAGGCAAACCCGGCGTACACCGTCGGTCCGCCGCTCCCGCAGGGCACGGTCGACCTCGGCAACGGCAAGCAGGCCCAGACCGGCAACCAGGGCAAGATGTACGTCTCCGCCGTACTGCTGCCCGACGGCAAGGTGCTGGAGACCGGCGGCGCGCTGCACAACCGCGCCGACCCGGTGTACGAGTCGTCGCTCTACGACCCGGACACCGGCACCTTCGACCCGGTCGCCGCCGACCCCGAGGCCCGCGGCTACCACTCCTCGGCGTTCCTGCTCCCCGACGGCCGGGTGATGACGACCGGCGACAACCCGGGCAACGGCACCTGGAACCACAACGTGTCGATCTACACGCCGCCCTATCTCCTCAAGGGCCCGCGTCCGTCCATCACTTCGGTCATCGACACCGAGTGGACCTACGGCGACACCCAGCGGATCACCGTCGACCGGCCCATCGCCAAGGCCGAGTTGATCCGCCCGGCCGCGGTGACGCACTCCTCCGACCCGAACCAGCGGTTCGTCGACCTACCGCTGTCGGTGGACGGCGGCAACGTCGACCTCAACGTGACGAGCAACCCCGACCTGGCCCCGCCCGGCTGGTACATGCTCTTCGCGGTCGACGCCAACGGGGTGCCGTCGGTGGCCAGGTGGGTCCATCTGCAAGGGCCTTCGGCGCTCGGCGCGACGGACGCCTCGGCGCACGTCCACTCCTTCGCGGACTCACCCGAAGGCAAGGTCACCGAGCCCGGCAAGAAGCGCACCTCGCAGAAGGTGCCGGTCACCGTCTCCGGCTGCGACCGGCACTACGGCTCGATCAACGTCTGTGTGCCGACCGACTTCCCGCCGAGCGTGAAGGCCGGCACCAAGGCCCGCTGCGACTGGCTGAAGACGAACGACTACGGCCGGCTGAAGGTCAACGGCAAGGACGACCCGCTGCGGCTCGACCGCAACGGGGACGGGGTGGCCTGCGGGAAGGCCGACCTCAGGAAGCGTTAGGGAAGTCCGCCAGGGCGCGCGCCACGATGGCCTCCAGCTGTTCGTGGTGCGCGCCCTTCCAGTACGCGCGCCCGCACTGGGTGCACTGCGCGAACACGTCGTACGACCGGTGTGTGCCGCCGGCCAGCTGGTCCGCCACCTCCTCCTTGGTGGCCTCCCTGAGCAGGCCGTTGCAGGCGGTGCAGCGCGTCCAGGGCCGTAGCTCGGGGCGGAACCGGTCGAGGATGTCGCGGAGCTGCTCCTCGGGGCGGGTGCTGTAGACATAGGCGCCCGCCCACAACTCACGGCGGCGCAGCAGGCCCCGGTCGCGGCTGAGCATGACCCGCTGCTGGACGGCGGAGCGGGTGGCGAGGGCCGGGTCGCCGATGTCCGTCGACTCGTACGCCGTGTCCACACCGAGCAGGCGCAACCGGCGGGCGAGGGTGCCGAGGTGGACGTCGAGGAGGAAGCGCAGCGGAGCGCCGGGCACCCGCTGGGGGCGCTCGACGTCCCGTACGGCCACGGAGTCGCCGACGGCGGGGACGTACGACCTGGGCACCTCGCGGCCGTCCACGAGGAGTGTGCCGACCTCGGTCAGCGGGACGCCGAGGGACTCGACGACATGGCCGAGGGTCGAGACGCCGTCGGTGGTGACCGCGGTGGAGCCGTGGCGGCGTTCGTGCGGGACGAACAGGGCCAGCCTGGGGGCGAATTCGACGTGGATCTCCGGTCCGTTCACCTGGTCAGGATGTCATGTCAGCCGTCGGCGGCCTCAGGTTTTCCGTACCGGCAGGCCGTTGGTCAGGACCTCCACGGTGCGGTCGACGAGGTCGACGAGGTCGTCCTGGAAGCCGCTCTCGGCCCAGTACTGGGCGATCTCCCCGAAGCCGCTGATGAGGGACATCGTGTAGACCCGTACCTCCAGGCCGTCCTTGTCCCAGCCGGTGCGCTCGGCGACGGCCTCGGCGAGCATGCGGCTGGTGACCGCGATGTGCTCCCGCATCCGGGACCGCACCGCGGGGACCTGGACCAGGAGATGCGATCGCATACGGGTGATCTCGGGCTCCTTCTCGAGCCCGAAGCTGATGGCCTTCTTCATCACGTACCGCATCGAGTCGACCCACGCCTCGTCCGCCGGCCGGTTGCGCAGCTCGTCCAGGATGATCGGGTCGTACTCGTCCGTGAGGACGATGTCCTCCTTGGTGGGGAAGTAGCGGAAGACCGTGGACGGCGACACCTCGGCGCGCTCGGCGATCTGCTCGACGGTGGTGGCGTCGTAGCCCTGCTCCTTGATCAGGGCGTACGTCGCGTCGCGGATCGCCGTCCGGGTCTTGATCTTCTTCCGCTCACGAAGCCCCAGCTGGGGGGCGTCGGTGAGCGGGAGGGAGCGTGCGGGCGTCATGGGTTCATTGTCGGGCATCGGTCTGCGGGGCCACCACGTCCGGGGTGCCGGCGCTCATGTCGGCCTGACGCGTCCCCGGCAGGAACGCCGCCGCGAGGAGCGCCGCTACGAGGGCGGCGGCGCCGCACACCACCATGACCACGCCCATGCCGTGGACGTAGGCGCTGTTCGCGGAGGCCACCAGGTCCGCTGCATTTCCGGGGCTCGCCTTCTCGGCGACGAGGTGCGCCGCGACCACGGACTCCCCGGCGGTGTCGGCCGCCTTCGCCGGCAGCCCGGTGACGTCGAGCCGGTCCCGGAAGGTGTCGGCCAGCAGACTGCCGAGCAGGGCGATACCGATCGCGCCGCCGACCTGGCGCAGCGTCATCAGGAGCCCGGAGCCGCTGCCGGCGCGGTCGCGGGGCAGGGCGCCGAGGGCTCCGGCCATGGCCGGCATGAGGGAGAAGCCGAAGCCGAGGCCGGTGATGGAGAGCCACAGCGCGGTGAAGCCGTAGCCGGAGTCGACCGTCGTACGGCTGGCGAGGAGCGCGGCGAAGGCCAGCACCACCAGACCGGCGCTGACCGTGGCGCGGGCGCCGAAGCGGGTGGCGGCCTGCGGGGCCGTGCGGGAGGCGACCAGGATTCCGCCCATCATCGGCAGCAGCCGTACGCCGGTACCGAGGGCGTCGTTGCCGAGGACGGCCTGGAGGTAGGGCGGCAGCACGAAGAGAAGGCCGGACAGGACGAACATGACCAGCGTCGCGGCGATCGTGTTGAAGAGGAAGCCGCGCTGGGCGAGCAGGGTCATGTCGAGCATGGGGCGCTCGACCCGGCGTTCGCGCAGGACCAGCGAGGTGATGAGGACGACGGCCGCCGCGAGCATGGCCAGGACCAGCGGGTCGCCCCAGCCGCGGGTGGGCGCCTCGATGATCGCGTAGACCAGGGCGCCCAGGCCGGCCGCGGTGAACGCGGTGGAGACGGTGTCGACCTTGGGGGAGGCGGGGTCGCGGGTCTCGGGGAGCAGGAAGACGCAGGCGGCGATGCCGATCGCGGCCATCGGGATGTTGACGAGGAAGACCGAGCCCCACCAGAAGTGGTTGAGCAGCCAGCCGCCGATGACGGGGCCGAGCGGCAGGCCGAGTGCCGAGGCGGCGGAGACGATGGCGGTGGCCTTGGGCTGCTCCTCACGGGCGAACAGCGTGGGCAGGACGGAGAGCGCGAGCGGGGTGACCAGGGCGGCGCCGACGCCCATCAGCGCGCGGGCGGCGATGACCGAGTGCACGTCCCCGGCGAGGGCCCCCACCAGTGAACCGGCGAGGAAGACGCCGAGCCCCACGATCAGCATCCGCCGCCGTCCGAAGCGGTCGCCGAGCAGTCCGGCGGGGAGCATCAGCGCCGCGAACACGATCACGTACGCGTCCGCCATCCACTGCTGCTGGCCGGTGGAGGCGCCGAGGTCGGCGGCCATGGTCGGGAGCGCCACGTTGAGGATCGTCGTGTCGAAGCCGAGGGTCAGCATGCTCGTGACGAGGGCGGCGAGGGCCCACCAACGCCGCGGATCTGAAGTGGAAGCGTCCATGAAATGAGAGTAGCTCTCAAAAAGGAGTTCCTGTCAACAAAAAAGGGGCCACGGCTTGAAGCCGTGGCCCTGAAGGGCGGAAGTGCCGCTATCCGTGCTGGTACGCCACCAGCGAGATCCCGACGTAGTGGACGACGAACGCCGCCAGCGTGAGCGAGTGGAAGACCTCGTGGAAGCCGAAGAAGCGCGGGGAGGGGTCGGGGCGCTTGAGGCCGTAGATCACGCCGCCCGCGCTGTAGAGCAGGCCGCCGACGATCACCAGGACCAGGACCGCGATGCCGCCGGTGCGCATGAAGTCGGGCAGGAAGAAGACCGCCGCCCAGCCCATCGCGATGTAGCAGGGGGTGTAGAGCCAGCGCGGAGCGCCCACCCAGAAGACACGGAAGATGATTCCGGCCAGGGCGGCACCCCAGATGCCCCACAGCAGCCACTGCCCCTTCGCGCCGGGCAGGAGCAGCATGGTCAGCGGGGTGTAGGTGCCCGCGATGATCAGGAAGATGTTGGCGTGGTCCAGTCTGCGCAGGATGCCGTCCATGCGCGGACTCCAGTTGCCCCGGTGGTACAGGGCGCTGACGCCGAACAGCAGACAGGCCGTCAGGGCGAAGATCCCGCAGGCGATGCGGCCCCGTGTCGAGTCCGCGAGGGCGGTGAGCACCAGGCCCGAGATGAGCACGGCCGGGAACATGCCCAGATGCAGCCAGCCCCGGAGCTTGGGCTTGATCTCTTGCGGCAGGGAGAGCGCCACGGGGTTACGGCCGGCGGCCGGCGAGTCCAGAGGCGCATCGGAGGCGGACGCAGTCATGCACGGCATCGTACCTACGGAACCGTAGGTTGCGGATGAGCGCGGGCCCGGAAAGGGCTGAGAGTGGCCATCATCTCACGGCAGTTGACGCCGTGGGGATGCGGTCAAGGAAGTGTCAAGTGAACCCAAAGTGCACGGTTGGCAACACTCCGACACGTGGCAATCCTCACTCCGCTCAAGTGTGAGGCCTTCTGGACAGATGGGCGCTCGCGACGCATGATCAGATGAGTGCGGTCGGCACCGGATGAGCGCCAAGGTCACCACCGAGAAGCATCCGGGTCGCAGCCCCCACGGGGCCTCCAAACAAAAAATCCCTCATTTAGGAGCAATCGTGGCGCGCGACATCGCGGCTCCCCCCGTCATCCCCACCCAGCACAAGGAACTGGTCTCGTGGGTGAACGAGATCGCAGAACTGACGCAGCCGGACAGCGTGGTCTGGTGTGACGGATCCGAGGCCGAGTACGAGCGCCTGTGCGAGGAGCTCGTCGAGAAGGGCACCTTCAAGAAGCTCGACCCGATCAAGCGCCCGAACTCCTACTACGCGGCCTCCGACCCGACCGACGTCGCGCGCGTCGAGGACCGCACCTTCATCTGCTCCGAGAAGGAAGAGGACGCCGGCCCGACCAACCACTGGAAAGCCCCCGCCGAGATGCGGGACATCTTCCAGGGGGAGAAGGGCGTCTTCCGCGGCTCCATGAAGGGCCGGACGATGTACGTCGTCCCGTTCTGCATGGGCCCCCTCGGCTCGGACCTCTCCGCCATCGGTGTCGAGATCACTGATTCGGCCTACGTCGCCGTCTCCATGCGCACCATGACCCGCATGGGTCAGCCGGTCCTGGACGAGCTCGGCTCCGACGGCTTCTTCGTGAAGGCCGTCCACACGCTGGGCGCCCCGCTGGCGGAGGGCGAGACCGACGTCCCGTGGCCGTGCAACTCCACCAAGTACATCTCGCACTTCCCCGAGAGCCGCGAGATCTGGTCCTACGGCTCCGGCTACGGCGGCAACGCCCTGCTCGGCAAGAAGTGCTACGCCCTGCGCATCGCGTCGGTCATGGCCCGCGACGAGGGCTGGCTCGCCGAGCACATGCTGATCCTCAAGCTCACGCCCCCGCAGGGTGAGTCGAAGTACGTCGCCGCCGCCTTCCCGAGCGCCTGCGGCAAGACCAACCTCGCCATGCTGGAGCCCACGATCTCCGGCTGGACCGTCGAGACGATCGGCGACGACATCGCCTGGATGCGGTTCGGCGAGGACGGCCGCCTCTATGCCATCAACCCCGAAGCCGGCTTCTTCGGTGTCGCGCCCGGCACCGGTGAGCACACCAACGCCAACGCGATGAAGACACTGTGGGGCAACTCCGTCTTCACCAACGTGGCGCTCACCGACGACAACGACATCTGGTGGGAGGGCATGACGGAGGAGACTCCGGCCCACCTCACCGACTGGAAGGGCAACGACTGGACACCGGAGTCCGGTGTCCCGGCCGCTCACCCCAACGCCCGCTTCACCACACCCGCCTCGCAGTGCCCGATCATCGCGCCCGAGTGGGAGAACCCCGAGGGCGTGCCGATCTCCGCGATCCTCTTCGGCGGCCGCCGCGCCTCCGCCGTACCGCTGGTGACCGAGTCCTTCGACTGGAACCACGGTGTGTTCCTGGGCGCCAACGTGGCCTCCGAGAAGACCGCGGCCGCCGAGGGCAAGGTCGGCGAGCTGCGCCGCGACCCCTTCGCCATGCTGCCGTTCTGCGGCTACAACATGGGCGACTACATGGGCCACTGGGTCGACGTCGCCAAGGACAAGGACCAGGCGAAGCTCCCGAAGATCTACTACGTCAACTGGTTCCGCAAGAACGACGAGGGCAAGTTCGTCTGGCCCGGCTTCGGTGAGAACAGCCGTGTCCTGAAGTGGATCGTCGAGCGTCTCGACGGCAAGGCCGAGGGCGTCGAGACCCCGATCGGCGTGCTGCCGGCCAAGGGCGCGCTGGACACCAAGGGCCTCGAACTCTCCGAGTCCGACCTGGACTTCCTCCTCACCGTCGACAAGGAGGTCTGGCGCGAGGAGGCCGCCCTGGTCCCCGAGCACCTCAACACCTTCGGCGAGCACACCCCGAAGGAACTGTGGGACGAGTACCGGGCGCTGGTGCAGCGCCTGGGCTGAGCCCACGCGACGAAGAAAGACTCCGCGGCCGGTTTGGATGTGCCCTGACCAGCGATCGTCACGACCGGCCGCGGTGACAGCCGACGAGGTTCCGTACAACGGCGTGCGGGGCTTGAGGCCTGTCGTCGGTCTCCCGTCCGCCCCGACGGGAGATCGACGACAGGCCTTCGTCTTCCTCCCCTGTCACCTCTGAGCGTTTTCCCTCATCACCCCTGTGCGGACCGGGATTTCGCGGGACACTCGGGACATCCTGCAACGAACCCCGAAATGAGGTGAGCGGGGTGCGCACACCGGTCAGCGATCCCTTGAAGGTAGGGCCGTACCGCATCGTCGGACGGCTCGGGTCCGGCGGCATGGGCTGGGTGTACCTCGGGCGGTCGCCCGCCGGGCGCGAGGTGGCCGTGAAGGTCGTACGCCCCGAGCTGGCGGCCGAACCCGAGTTCCGGGAACGCTTCGCCCGCGAGGTCGCCGCCGCCCGGATCGTCAGCGGCGCCTACACCGCGGCGGTGATCGACGCCGACACCGAGGCCGAACTGCCCTGGCTGGCCACGATGTACGTGCCCGGCCCCTCGCTCGCCGAGGCGGTCCGTACGGACGGGCCGCTGCCCGAGGACCAGGTACGACGCCTCGGCGCGTTCCTCGTCGAGGCGCTCCAGGCCGTGCACGCGGCCGGAGTCGTGCACCGCGACCTCAAGCCGTCCAACGTGCTCCTCGCCTCCGACGGGCCGCGCGTCATCGACTTCGGGATCTCCCGGGTCGACGGGGCGCCCGGGCTCACCAAGGTCGGACTCATCGTCGGCACACCGCCGTTCATGTCGCCGGAGCAGATGAAGGGGGCGCGGGCCGGGCCGGAGAGCGATGTGTTCTCCCTCGGCGGAGTGCTGGTGTACGCGCTGTCGGGCCGCCCGCCGCACGGGACGGGGGACGCGGTGCGCTACCAGGTCGTCTTCGGCGACCCCGACCTCGACGGCGTACCGCCCGGCATGCGGCCGCTGATCTCACGCTGCCTCGCCAAGCGGCCCGAGGAGCGGCCCCGGCTCGACGACCTGCTGGCCGAACTGGTGGAGGAGGCCCAGCCGGCACCCTCGTGGCCGCCGCCCAAGGTGCGGCAGACGATCGAGGTCCGGCTGGACGAGTTGGCCGCGCGCCGTTCCGCCGGTACGAGCGTGTCCGTGCCCTCCTGTCTGATGCTGCACGCCCAGGCACTGCTGGACGCCGGACTGACCGACGCGATGGTCGCCCGGGCGGTGGGCCGTGGCACCGTCTGAGCCCGCGAGCGGCCCGGCTCATGAAATCGGCACGCATTGGCGGCAGTTGGTGCGGAACTGGGGTACCGGTCGGAATTTCCACGCCGTGACCGACACCGATTCCGTGTCCCTGCAATTCGATCTCGAGGAAACGGGGCGAACGCTCACGGTCAGATTCATGACCACCAAGCGGCTGCTCGTCGCCTTTGTCACGGACGGGAATTTCCTTCGCCATGACCAGCTGGCGGTTGCCGCGGCGGCGTCGAACGCATGGAATACCGAACAGTTGAATCCCATGCTCTCCGTATGGGACGTTCGAGGGCCGCGGCCCTGTCTCGCAGGGGTGTGCGATCTGCCGCTGACCTGCCGGGTCACCCAAGCGGACTTCGATGCTTTGGCCAGTGATTGGGTGGAACGGGCGCGGCAGATGTTCACCCGTTGTCATGAGGTGTTCCAGTTGTAGAAGAGAAACGCGTGATTGCGTAAAACCCTTTCCGGGGCAGGCCTGTTGGCTCCACTATGGGCGAGGGTCTTTTTCGGGCCACGGGGGTGCCCATGGGGCGAGTGCTGCGGTTCACCATGCTTGTAGGGATTCTTGTCGCCCTGCTGCCGTCAATTCCCGCGGCGGCGATCGACGACGCGTGCAAGGGCGGCTTCTCGGCCGCGCTGGAGTGCTGGACGAAGCGGCTCGGCGACCGGCCCGTCACCCTCGTCCTCGACCGCGCGCTGCGGCTCGACGGCACCCACGACACCCACGCGAAGATCATCGCCGAGATCACCGAGCACCGCGACCGGCTGGCGGTCCAGGTGCCGGCCGGCGTCTCCACCGGCGAGGGCGGCACCGTGCTGCTCGTCCTGGCGGACCCGGAACGCCGGCTCGTCGACCCGGACGCCAGGATCGACCGGCTCTCGGCGAGCACGCGCAAGGAGCTGAACGACGTCGACGTCTGCACGGCGGCCCGGAGGAAACTCTGCGACGACCTGGCAGCCTCGGGGAAGGCGACGGACCCCGTGGCCGGCGAGGAGCTGATCTTCAACAACCAGGTCACCGAGCACCGCGCCAACGTCGCAGGCTCCTCCGAGAACGGGCGCGACGGCCTCGACCGGTGGCTCCTCCCCGGTACCGCCACCGTCCTCGCCCTCCTCCTCGCCGCCTTCGTCCTCCTCGTACGCCGCACCCGCGCCCCCGTGGCCGTCTCCGCGGTCGGCGTGTCCGCACCCGCCGCCCGCATGCCCGACGAACCCACCCGCGCCCTGCGCCCCACCCGCCACCGGTCCGTCACCCCGCGCGCCCGCACCCGCCCCGCCGTCGTCCGCACCGACCTGCACCCCCAGGGATACGTCGAACTCGACCGCGTCCTGTACCGGGCCGTGTGGGCGGACCCCGGGCAGGCGCCGCCCCCGCCCGGCTCCCGTGTCGACGTCACCGACGCTCCGGAGCCGGACTCCGACGTTCTGCACGCCTTTCCGCCCGCCGCCGGGCGCCACGCCCACGCCCGTTAGACGTACCGCTCCACCAGGAGAAGCCCATGTCCAGCGAATACCCGCCCACGCTGCCGGCGGAGTACGCCGACATCGAGTTCGAGAACAACGCGCAGCGGCTGCCGCTGGTGCTGTGTCTCGACACGTCCAGCTCCATGGCGGGCCCGCCGATCCAGACGCTCAACAACGCGCTGGTGGAGTGGACGCGTGAGCTGCACGACGACGTGGCCCTCAGCTACAGCGTCGAGGTCGCCGTCGTCACCTTCGGCGGCCAGGGGGTCGCCGCCTGGCGAGGGCCGCAACCCCTCGCCCCCGGCGCCCCCGTGAGCCCCTTCGTGCCCGCGCACATGTTCCGCCCGCCGCAGCTCGGCGCCGCGGGCGTGACGCTGATGACGGAGGCCCTGGAGCTGTCGATGCACATCGTCGCCGCCCGCAAGGCCGAACTGCGCGCCTCCGGACTCCAGTACTACCGCCCGCAGATCTGCCTGGTCACCGACGGCATCCCGACCGACGCCACCGGCCGCCGCACCGACTCCTGGCACCGGCTGGTCCCGGTGCTCGCCGAGGAACAGCAGGCCCGCCGCTTCCGGCTGTACGCGATCGGCGTCGGCGGCATCACCGACACCGGCGAACAGGTCCTGCGGGCGTTCGCCCCGAAGTTCAACGCCACCATCCACGGTTTCCCGTTCCGCGAACTGCTCCAGATGATGTCCGCCAGCGCCAACGCCGAACAGAAGGGCGCCGGAGACGAGGTCTTCGAGAAGATCTTCAGCCAGTTCAAGACCCAGCGCCCCGCCTGGGAGAGCTGAGCGATGGGCAGGGCCGGCTGGCGGATCCACGGCATGAGCGTCGAGGGCTACCGGCACCGCCGGGACGGTCTGCCCTGCCAGGACGCCTGCGCCCACGTCGAGTCCGGGCCGGTCGCCGTGCTCGCCGTCGCGGACGGCGCCGGCAGCCGGCCGCGCTCCGACGAGGGCTCACGGCTCGCGGTCGAGCTGGCCGCCGAGCACTTCGTACGACGGGCCGCCGCGGCCGTCGACAGCCCGGCCGGCGAGGCCGTGCACGATCTGCTCGCGGACGCCTTCCACGACGTCACCAAGGTGTTCCTGGACACCACGGGCGCGGCGGCCGCGGACTTCGCGACCACCCTCACCGTCGTCGTGCTGGCCCCGGACTGGCTCGGCCATCTCACCGTCGGCGACGGTTTCGTCGTACTGCGCGCCGGAGCCGAGGACGGCGAACCGCAGTTCCATGTGCTGCCGCAGGCCGCGGACGCCAGCGAGTACAGCAACGAGACGGTCTTCCTCACCTCGCCCGACGCGGCCCGCTGGATGCGCACCGACTGTGTGTGCGACCCGGGGATCGACGGCGTCCTGCTGTCCACCGACGGACTCGCCCAGGCCGCGCTCTCCCGCACCGGCGGCGGCACCCCGACCCCCAACGCCTCCTTCGCCGACGCCGTCTTCCGCTCCCTCGACGGCCCCGGACCGGTGTCCGACTCCGCGCACGACAACCTGGCCGCACTGCTCAGGTCGGACCGGCTGACCGCGCTCAACGCCGACGACAAGACACTGCTGCGGGCCGTGCGCAAGGCGCGGCCATGAGCGGCCGCGTGGTCCACCTGGACGGGAAACCGGTCGTCCTCGCCGAGCAGCCCCTGAAGGGCGGCGGACAGGCGGCCGTCTTCCCCGTCGAGGGCGACCACGCAACCGTCGTCAAGCTCTACCGCGACCCGCCGGGCCCCGACCAGGAGCGCCGGCTGGCCCGCATGCTGACGATGTCCCCCCTCGCGGCCCGCCCCACCGACCGTTCCCAGCCGCCCGAGCTGGCCTGGCCCACCGCGATGGCCCGCAGCCCCGAGGGCGCGTTCCTCGGCTACGCCATGCACCGGTTCGGCGAGCCCGAACACGTCCAGCTGGTCGGGCTGTTCACCCGCGCCCAGCGCCTCAGGCTCTTCCCCCACGCGGACTGGCGCTTCCTGGTCGGCGTCTCCTGGAACCTCGCCTTCATGACCGCGCGCATGCACCACGACCACCTCGTCATCGGCGACTTCTCCAGCAGCAACGTGGTCGTCGACGCCAACGGCTTCGTGACCTTCCTCGACTGCGACTCCATCGCCTTCACCGACCCGGTGACGGGCGAGCCGTTCCCGTGCCTCATGCACACCACGGACTACTCGGCCCCCGAGCGGCAGGCGGGCGGCCCCGCCACCCGCTCCAGCGACGACTTCGCCCTCGCCGTCCTCGTCTATCAGCTCCTCACGGCGGGCAACCACCCCTTCGGGGGCGTCCCGCACGAGAGCACCTCCGAGTCGACCGTCAAGGACAACATCGCCGCCAGCTGCTCCTACGTCGTCCGCCCCGAGCAGGTCGTCATCCCGCGCGGCACCATCGACCCGTCCGTCCTCCCGCCCGACCTGCTCACCCTCTCCCGCGCCGCCTTCGGCCCCGGCGTCCACGCCCCCGCCGCCCGCCCGCCGGCGGAGGCATGGCTGCGCGCCCTCGACAAGCAGCGCGCACAGATACGGGTGTGCCAGGCGCGGCCGCTGCACGCGTACGGCGCCCATCTGCCGGACTGCCCCTGGTGCGTACGGGCGGTCCACACCGGCCACGACGTGTTCAACGGTCCCCGGCCGGTGCCGCTGCCGCCCCCGCCGCCGGTGCCGCAGGCGGTGCCGGCGGGTGCCGGGTCCGGCGCGCTGAAGGTGGCGTGCCTGCTGATCGCGCTGGTGGTGTTCATCGTGATCGCGGCCATCGCCCGGAGCAACGGGGGCTAGTTCGCCCGGTCCTCCAGATACCGCGTGTGCGACTCCTGCCGCCGCGCCTCCGTCTCGCGCAGCGCCGCCGCCAGCACCTCGGCCTCCTCCTGGAGGAGGGTGAGCTGCCGCTCCAGGTGCCGTTCCGGTGCCTCCTGGCCCGGTGCGAGACGCGTCCACCACCGAGTGCGTACGAAGGTGTCGACGGCCTCGGGAACGTCCTGCCGTACCGCGCGGGAGAGCGTGTGCACGCCCTCCGGATCGTGCGCGAGGAGCTCGGTCGACCAGCCGGGGTCGAGCAAGGCGCCCAGCAGCTCGGTGAGTTCGGTGAGCCGGCCGGCCGCGGCGGGCGGCAGTTCGATCTCCGCCAGATACGCCTGGAGGGTCCCGAAGTCACCGCGCACGGTGTCCAGTCGGGCGGAGGCGTCCGGGAAGTCCGGCGGCGGCGGCCGCTCCGGCGGGGCGATGAGCGCTCCCGCGCCGTACAGCCCTATGACGACGACGGGCCAGTAGGGGCCCGCCGCTCCCGCGAAGGTCAGCCCCAGCCCGGCGATCCCGCACACGCTGCCCGTGATGTTCTTCCGGGACTCGAGGTACTCACTGATAGCCACGGATCTCCTCGAAGGCGCCGTCCAGTGAGCCCTGCCGGGCGTCGAAGAGGCGGCCGCCGGTCAGTTCGGCGATGTCCTCCAGCTCCCCCCGGTCGGAGTCGCCGAAGAGGATCGGGAAGACGGGGATCTCCCGCTGCGCGGGGTCGAGCAGGGCGTGGAACCCCTCGAACCGGGCCGCGGAGCTGCCCGGCGTGTTCTCGCCGTCCGTCATCAGCACGATCGACGTGAACATGTCCCGGTCGGTGCGGAGTTCCTCGTACGCCTTCTCCAGCGAGGTGTAGATCGCGGTGTCCCCCTCGGCGGCGAGCGCGCCGATGTCCGCACGGACGGCTTCGATGCCGGACCGGGGATCCGGATCCATCGCGTAGCGCCGCACCTCCTTCACCTCCGACCCGAACGGCATCAGGGTGACCTCCTCGCGGCCCCGGAAACGGCCGCTGACGTTGGTGAGCGCCTTCTTCAGCTGCGCCAGCCGGTCGCCCTCCATCGAGCCCGAGGTGTCGAGGACGTACACGGTCCTGGAAGGACGGCGCAGCTCGTTGTCGTACGAGTCGAGCAGCCCGTCGGCGACGGAACGGCTGCCAGGGAAGGGCAGTTCGCGCCGTCGGTCGGTGTCGAGGCCGGACGCGGGGGACACCGAGGGGACCACCGGGCGGCGGTGGGTGCGCTCGGTGATCTCGCGCTGGATCTCCGGCGTGCGCAGGGCCTCGGCGAGCCGGCGGACGTCCTCGCGGACCGTGGTGTCGGTGGCGGCGAGGGAGGAGAGCGGGTAGTCGGCGGTGACCACGCCGTCCCGGGGGCGGATCACGGTGAGGCCCGGGATGCTCTTGAGGACGGACTCGTAGTTGAGGAGCGCGTCGACGTTCCCGCGCCGCTCGTACGCCGCCGCCAGCCAGCCCGACGAGCCCGAGGTCAGCTTCTGCCCCTGGAAGAACTCCTTCAGCCGCGGGGCCGCCTTCGTGACGTCCGCGTCGGTGAGCGCCGACTGGGCGCCGGAGAGGGCCGAGGCGACGGCGACCAGGGTGGAGAAGCCGGAGTTGGAGCGGGACGGATCGGTCATGCCGTATGTCAGCCGGCCGTCCTGGACGGCCTGTTCGACCTGGGCCCAGGTCACCTGCTCAGGCTGCCGGCCGAGGGACTTCAGCGAGGCGCTCTTGATCCCGATCGCCACCGGGCTGGACATCACCGGTGTCTCGGAGACCACCTTCTTCGCGACGTCGGGGCGCAGCCGCAGATAGTCGTTGGAGGACAGCCACAGGGCGTCGTACGTCCCGTCCGCCTTGCCCTCGGCGAGCAGGTCGATCGCGTCCAGGGTGCCCAGGTAGACGGGGCGGACCTTGATGCCGGTGTCCTTCTCGACGCGGTCGAGGATCGGGGTCATGTCGCTGAGCTCGCTGGAGGCGAGGACGCGCAGGGTGCCGGGCTCGTAGGAGCCGGCGACACCCGGCGTGCTCACGCCGTCCCCGGAGCCTGATGACCCCGTCGACGTGCACGCGGTCAGGAGGGCGAGCGCCGCGACGGCCAGTGTCAGGGGTCGTCTCATCCGAGGCCCCCTTCCAGCGCGCCCTGCGACCGGCTGCGCTCCAGGTACGCGGAGGCGTGCTGGAGTTCGGAGGTCAGGGACTCCACGGTGGACGCCATCACCTCGGTCGCCTGGACCTTGTAGGTGTCGATGGCGTCCAGCGTCCGATAGATCTGCTGGAACGCGGACCGCAGGGTCTCCGCGCCCACGGCCGGGTCGGCGGCGATGCGCTGGATCTCCCCGCTCTGCGTGGCGAGCATCTCCGCGTTGCCCCGGATGAGGTTCTCGGTCGTGCCGCGCAACGCGTTGACCTGCTCGATGACCTTCTTCTGGTTGTCGAGCGCGGAGGCCAGCATCACGGAGATCCGCAGCGCCGACACCGTGGTCGTGGCCGCGCGGTCGACGCCCTTGATCAGTTCCTCGTTGTTGCGGCGTACGACGTCCATGGCGAGGTATCCCTGGGCGCACACCGCGAGCTGGGTGAGCAGGTCCTGGTGCTTCTGCCGGACCGGGAAGAGCACGTCGGCGCGGAGCGAGTCGGCCGCCTCGGGGTCGCCGACCCGGGCGATGTGCTGCTCGACCGCCGTGTCCAGGGCGTCGGTGAGGACGACGTACTCCTGGAGCTTGCCCATGCTCTCCCAGAGCCGGACCCGCTCGGTCTGCAACGCGGCGTTGTCGCGGCGCAGTTCGTCCTGCCCGCCGCGCAGCGAGCCCACGATCTTGTTGAGCGTCCCCTGCGCGGAGGAGTACTTGGCGACGTAGTCGCGGACCTTGTTGCCGCCGGGCAGCCGGGACAGGAACCTCCGTCCCTTGGCGGCCGCCAGATCACGCGGGTCCAGGTCCTCGACGACCCGCCGCAGTTCCACGAGCGAGCCCGCGACCTGCGACTGGGCGTCCCCGCCCGTGTCGGGCAGGCTGCGGATGGTCCGCTCCAGCATCCGGTTGGACTGCGCGGCCGCGGCACGCATCTCGCCGGCGCCGAGCCCGGTGATCTCACCGACCTTGCCCGCGAACTCGGGCGAGCGGGCGTCGAGGGCGGCGAGCCCCGCGACATAGTCGGCGGCCTTCTGCGTCATCCCCGTACGGACGCTGTCGTCGACGGGGACGAGCCCGCCGGCCTTCTCCCGTGGCACGGGTGCCACGGCCTCGGGCGGGGTGAGTGTGAAGACGTCGTCCCCGCTGAGGGTGTGCTGCCGACTGCTGTTCTGGCTGGTGTTGTTGAAGCCGCTCATACGATTCCCCCGTTCATCCCCGGGCCCGTCGCGCCAGCTCGTGCAGCACCGTGGAGGTGGGCACGGGCGCCTGGCGGACGCCGGTCAGCTGCTGCTTGAGATAGGTGCCGGCCGAGGCGAACCCGGCGGCCGCGCCCTGCGGACGGAACCCGTGCCGGACCTCCAGCTCGCGCAACTCGGGGTCCGCGGAGAGGAGTTCGGCGAGGGCCTGGCCGTTCTCGGTCAGCGGTACGACGGTGTGGTCGCTGTTGACCGTGGTGTCCGGGTAGAGGACGACCAGGTCGTCCGGCTGCTCTCCGTCCGCCAGGAGCGAGGCGACCTGCGACTCGTAGACGAGGACGAGCGGGTTGCCGGCCCCGCTGACGAAGTCCCGGAACGCCGCGTCCGTGCTGGTCTGCTGGGCGCCCTGCACGCTGATCAGCTTGCGCAGCAGGGGAGTTGCCTTCCCGACCTCGGCGTCGCTCGCGACGACCTTGCCGCCGTTGCCGACAAAGGAGGCGGCGGCCAGATAGAGGGCGCCGGAGTTGGAGGACTCCGGGTCGGTGCTGGCGAGGTAGAGCGTGCCGCTCAACTCCCCGTACTTCGCGGCCCCCTTGAGCTGCTGCCAGGTGCGGTCCTCGCGGGCCGCGTCGAGATAGGCGGCCATCCTGAGCGTGCCGCGGTGTTCGGCGTCCAGCGCGGCGAGCCCGTTGCCCGCGAGCACCTCGGCGGCGCTCTTGTGCGCCACGACGACGAGGGGCGAGTAGAAGGGGCGGGGGAGTGTCCCCGACACCTTGTACTTCGCGGCGAGTTCGACGGCCGGCGCCTGACTGGAGGGAAGGGCGAAGTCGTACCCCTCGAGGTCCAGCCCTTCCATGGCCCAGGACCCGGAGGTCTCGGCCTTCACGGTGAACCCCTTGGCGGCCAGGGCCTTCACCACATCCGGATCGGCGAAGAACTCCGCCTTCTCCGATCCGATCACTCCTCGCACGGTCTTCGTTGCCGTGCTCTTGTCCCCGGTGTCCCGGCCCGCCGCGACGGCTACCACCACTCCGCCGATCAGCAAGACCGCGAGGACGATTCCGATGATTCGTCTCACACAGGCAGAGTGCTCGCGGAACCCAACATTCCCCGGCGGGGGGCGTGAACGGGAGGTGTCATACCGACCCCAGTACTGCAACGCGCCCCAAAGGGGCGCGGGGAACTGCGCGATCAACCACAACGAACCCGCAGCCGCAAGACCACACGAACCCCTACGGCGAGAGGCGCCACGGCTCAAGCCAACGCAGTGTGTGGCGCCCGGTCCGCGCGTCGCTGCGGGTGCACGCGGACCGGGGCCGTTCCGGTGATCAGCCGGCCGCGGTCAACTCACGCGGCTCGGCCAGCGCGGCGGAATGCGCATCCATTCGCTCGGCGGCCAGAATCGCCGCCGCGGTGTCCGCTCGCGATGCCGCCACCACCAGCGCCCGCCCCGCCAGGGCATGCGCCCGTCGGTGCAGGGACGCGAGCCGACCGTCGCCCCCGCCGGAGGCGCGGGCCGGCGTGCTGCCGCTCCGCAACCGCGTCACCTGCTCGGCCAGCCGCTCCGCGGCCGCGTCGAGGTCGGCCGACGGCGAAGCCGAACGCAGTTCGTCCGTCACCGCCAGCAGGGCCGCCAGATGCCCCGCGAGCTGGAACTCCAGCTCCTCCTCGCGGGTCCGGTGCGGAAAGTCGGACGTGCTGCCGGCCATCGTGCTGTGGACCGACTTGGTGCGGATCGGTTCGTACATGGGATGGCCTCCTGTGCTGTCAGGAAATCATCCTAGCTTAGATTCAGTCTAAAGTTGAGCGGCGGGGCGGATTCGCCTACGGCTGGCTGTAGCCGTCCAGGAAGTTCCCGATCCGTGTCACCGCGTCCCGCAGATCACGGGCCGTCGGCAGCGTCACGACCCGGAAGTGATCGGGCTCGCTCCAGTTGAAGCCGGTGCCCTGGACGACCATGATCTTCTCGCGCCGCAGCAGGTCGAGGACCATCTGCCGGTCGTCCTTGATCTTGAAGACCTTGGGGTCGAGCCGCGGGAACAGATAGAGCGCACCCTTCGGCTTCACACAGCTCACGCCCGGGATCTGGGTCAGCAGGTCGTACGCCACGTCCCGCTGCTCGCGCAGTCGCCCGCCCGGCAGCACCAGGTCGTTGATCGTCTGGCGCCCGCTGAGCGCGGCCACGACTCCGTGCTGACCCGGCATGTTCGCGCACAGGCGCATGTTCGCGAGGATGGTGAGGCCCTCGATGTAGGAGTCCGCGTGGGCGCGCGGCCCGGAGATCGCCATCCAGCCGACCCGGTAGCCCGCGACCCGGTACGCCTTCGACATGCCGTTGAAGGTGAGGGTCAGCAGGTCCGGGGCGACGGCCGAGGTCGGGGTGTGCGTGGCGCCGTCGTAGAGGATCTTGTCGTAGATCTCGTCCGAGCAGACCAGCAGGTTGTGGCGGCGGGCGATGTCGGTCAGGCCCCGGAGCATCGCCTCGTCGTACACCGCACCCGTCGGATTGTTCGGGTTGATGATCACGATCGCCTTGGTGCGGTCGGTGACCTTCCGCTCGATGTCCGCGAGGTCCGGCATCCAGTCGGACTGCTCGTCGCAGCGGTAGTGGACGGCGGTGCCGCCGGAGAGGGAGACCGCGGCGGTCCACAGCGGGTAGTCCGGGGACGGGACGAGGACCTCGTCGCCGTCGTCCAGCAGGGCCTGCATCGCCATCACGATCAGCTCGGAGACGCCGTTGCCGACGAAGACGTGCTCGACGTCGGTCTCGATGCCGAGGGTCTGGTTGTGCATGACGACGGCGCGGCGCGCGGCGAGCAGGCCCTTCGCGTCGCCGTACCCATGGGCCGAGGACACGTTCCGGAGGATGTCCTCCAGGATCTCCGGCGGGCACTCGAAGCCGAAGGCGGCCGGGTTTCCGGTGTTCAGCTTGAGGATGCGGTGACCCGCCGCCTCGAGCCGCATGGCCTCCTCGAGAACCGGGCCCCGGATCTCGTAACAGACGTTGGCGAGCTTGGTCGACTGGATCACCTGCATGTCAGGGAGCTTACGGCGGGGTAACGCCCCGTGGGTCGTGTTTTCCACCACGCGAGACGGTGCGGTTTGGGTGGTTATCGCCGGTAGCTGTCCCAGGGGCCCCGCCCGTCCCTAGAATCCGCGGCCATGTCCAGCCCAGACGAGTACGGAAACGGGGCACACGACGCGCGCGACCCCCAGGGTCCGCCGAACGTGTACCACCCGCGGACCGAGCCGCCCCCGCCGTACGAGGAGTACGCCGACCCGGCCGTCGCGCACGGCTGGCAGAACGCCTACGACGAGACGGCCGAGCTGCCACGCGTCCCGTCCCGGCGCCCCCGCTCCCGCCGCAGGCCGACCCCCTGGCGCTCGCGACGGGTCGCGCTCGCGGCCGGCGCGGTGGGCGCCGTGTCGGCGGCCGCACTGATCGCCGGGTTCGCCTTCTCGGGAGACGGGTCGGCGGCGGGTGACGCCGAGGGCAAGCACGGCCGTACGGGACCGTCGGCGGCCGACGGCTCCACGGAGCCCGGCGAGGACGGCACCGCGACCGGCTCGGACGGGACCGGGTCGCCGGACGCCGGCGCGTCCCCCTCCGGGACCGCCGCCTCCAGCGCCTCCCCGTCACCCTCCGCGGAGAAACCGAAGGAGCCGAAGGAGTCGGGGCAACCCCCGGGCGCCTCCACCACCCCGTCGCCGACCGCCACCGCGAGCCAGTCCGCCCCGGGCAACGCCAACGGCAAGGGGCGCGGACAGGGGAGCACGAAAGGGCCCAAGTAACCGCCGTAATGGGTAGGTTGCCCTTGCCGAACGCGGAGTGTGCGTTTCGGCCAGGTCGCATGATCAGGCTTGACACAACTTCTTGCCTGATTGCCCACCCCTCTTCACAATGCGCATGACAAACTCACGGACGGCCGGAGGATTTCCGGTCGTCCAAGTCGCAAGAGGGGACCCCCACATGAGAAAGCCTCTCGTCGCCGCACTCAGTGTCCTGGCGCTCGCCGGGATGGGTACGGCACCCGCGGTCGCCGCCGAACCCTCGGCCGCGGGCGTCGGCAAGAGCGTGGACACGGACACGGTCACGTCGGTCGTGCACGACCTGGTCACGTCCACCACGTCGGCCGTCAAGCAGGCCACGTCGCCGTCGCCCACGCTCCAGGCCGTGACGCTCGCCGGGACCGTCTCGCTCAGCAACTGTTCCGGTTCGGTCATCCGCTTCCCGAACTCCCTGGACACCGACCCGGCCCTGGTGCTCAGCAACGGCCACTGCCTGACCTCCGGCTTCCCGGAGCCCGGCGAGGTCATCACCAACCAGGCCTCCACCCGGACCTTCGGCCTGCTCAACTCCTCCGGCTCCCGGGTCGCCACGCTGCGCGCGAGCAAGCTCGCCTACGCGACGATGACCGACACGGACGTCTCGATCTACCAGCTCACCAGCACGTACGCGACGATCAAGAGCTCGTACAACATCTCCCCGCTGACCGTCCAGGACACCCACCCGACCGCCGGCACCGCCATCACCGTGGCCTCCGGCTACTGGAAGACGCTCTACAACTGCAACATCGACGGGTTCGCGTACCGTCTGAAGGAGGGTGACTGGACCTGGAAGGACTCGGTCCGCTACACCTCCGCCTGCAACACCATCGGCGGCACCTCCGGCTCGCCGGTGATCGACCAGGCCACCGGCAAGGTCGTCGCCGTCAACAACACCGGCAACGAGGACGGCGAGTCCTGCACGGTCAACAACCCGTGCGAGGTCAGCGAGAGCGGCGCCGTCACCGTCCGCCAGGGCATCAACTACGCCCAGGAGATCTACAACATCCCGGCCTGCTTCACGACCCGCAACCAGCTCAACCTGAGCGCGAGCGCGTGCACGCTGCCTAAGCCGTAGCGCTCCGTGCGGGGTGCGATCGGCTGTAGGGCGGCTGCGGCACCGTCGTGGCCGGTCGCGCAGTTCCCCGCGCCCCTGGGGCGTCGGGCGTTCCGTTACATGGGACTGTGACGGACCGCCTTGCCCGCCAGTACGTCCGTCCGTCGGCCGTCTTCGATCACGAACCGACCGTCGATCAGGACGTGCGGGATGCCCACCGGGAGTGTGCGGGGATTCTCGAACGTCGACCCCGCCGCCACCGTCCCCGGATCGAAGAGAACCACGTCGGCCCGGTATCCCTCACGCACCAGCCCACGGTCCGGCAGGCGCAGTCGTGCCGCCGGGCGGCCGGTCAGATGGGCCACGCACTCTTCCAGGGACAGCACCCCCAACTCCCTGACGTACCGGCCGAGATAGTGCGGGAAGGTGCCGTACGCGCGTGGGTGCGGCTTCGTTCCCTGCAGGATGCCGTCCGAGCCGCCGGTGTGGACCGGGTGGCGCATGATCCGCTGGACGTTCTCCTCGTGGCCCACGTGCTGGAGGATCGTCGTCCCGAGCCGGTCCCGCACGAGCAGTCGGCGCGCGGTCGTCCAGGGGGCCTCGCCGCGCGACTCGGCGGACTGCTGGACCGTACGGCCGACGAAGTCACCCAGTGACGGATCGCTGACCCCCGAGATCTCGATCGTGTCCCACTCGATGGGCACCCCGTGGCAGCCGTCCGCGCCGACGACCTCCAGGTGGTGCCGGATCCGCTCGGCCGTCCCCTCGTCCGCGAGCCGCTCCAGGATCCGTTCCGGCCCGCCCTCGCTCGCCCAACTCGGCAGCATGGCCACGAGGGTGGTGCAGCCGGGCGTGTAGGGGTACGTGTCGAGGCTGATGTCGGCGCCCTGCGCGAGCGCGTCGTCGAGAAGGGCCAGCAACTCGGGCGCCCGGCCCTTGTTCACGCCGAAGTTCATGGTGGCGTGGGCGAGATGCAGGGAGCAGCCCGCCTCCCGGGTCAGGGCGACCATCTCCTCGTACGCATCGAGGGCCCCCGCGCCGTACGAGCGGTGGTGCGGGCAGTAGTAGCCGCCGTACGACGCCACCACCCGGCACAGCTCGGTGAGTTCGGCGTCCTTGGCGTACATGCCGGGCGTGTAGGTGAGCCCCGACGACATGCCGACCGCGCCCTGCTCCATGCCCTCGGCGACCGACTGCCGCATGCGGTCGAGCTCCTGAGGGGTCGCCTCCCGGTCCTCCCAGCCGACGGCCAGCATCCGGACGGTGCCCTGGGGGATCAGATAGGCCGCGTTGACGGCGATGCCCCGGCCTTCGAAACCGAGGTCCAGGCGGTCGAGGTACTCGCCCACCGACCGCCAGTCGAAGTCGATGTCGTCGCCGTACCCGTTCCAGCCGGTGATGGCGCGGCGGACCTCGGCCAGGGTGCGGTCGTCGACGGGGGCGTACGACAGTCCGTCCTGGCCCAGGACTTCGAGCGTGACCCCCTGCGCGGCCTTGGCGCTGTGGTCGGGGTCGCGCAGGAGGGCGAGGTCGCTGTGGGCGTGCATGTCGATGAAGCCAGGGGAGAGGACGAGACCCTCCGCGTCCAGCTCGCGCCGGGCCGTGGGACGTTGGCACCCGGCGTCGGCCGCCTCCTTGACGATCGAGACGATCCGGCCGCCGTCGATCACGACGTCCGCGCGGTACGACGGCGCACCGCTGCCGTCCACGACGTCCGCGTCCCGGATGACGAGTTCTTCCATCGGCGACGGCCCCTCAGAAGTAGGTGCGGATGTAGTCGACGACCGTGCCGTCCGCCTCGGCCACCGGGATCAGCTGCCACTTGTCGAAGGAGGTGCACGGATGGGACAGCCCCAGGCCGAGCCAGTCACCGACCTCCAGATCGGCCTCGGGTCCGGTGCGCAGCCAGGCGTGCTGGTCGGACAGGCCGGTCACCTCGATGCCGTCCGCCGGGCGCTCCACTCCTTCCCGGCGTACGACCTGGGCGAACGGCAGATGGAGGTCGTAGGCCGCGTCCCGCTTGCCCGCGTTGACGAAGGCCTGCTCGGGGGAGGGCCGGGAGACGACCTGCGTCCACAGCCGGAACGCCGGCTCCAGGGCGCCCTCCTCCGGGACCCGGTTGAAGGGGGTGATCTTCCGGTAGTGGCCGTCGTCGTGCGAGACGTACGCGCCGGAGCGGAGCAACTTCAGTACGGGAAGCGAGAGTTCGGGGATCTCCGCGAACACGTCGGCGACGGCGTCGAACCAGGCGCTGCCGCCCGCACTGACGACGACCTCGTCCGTCCCGCCGAACCGCCCGTCCTTGTCGAACGCGGCCGCGAGGGAGACGAGCCGCCGCAGCCAGGCGTGTACGCGCTCGGGGTCGGCGTTCGGGACCTCCCCCTCGTACCCGGCGACACCGACGAGCCGCAGGGTCGGTGCGGCGGCCACGGCGTCGGCGACGGCGGCGCACTCGGCCTCCGTGCGGACCCCGGTACGGGCGTCGTCGCCGGCGGCGAGCTCGACGACCACGTCGAGGGGGCGGGTGGCTCCGCGCAGGGCCGCGTCCATGAGCTCGACGCCGCGTACGGAGTCGACGTAGCAGATGAGACGGAAGCCGGGGTCGGAGTCGAGCTCGGCGGAGATCCACCGGAGCGCGGCCGGGTCGACGAGTTCGTTGGCGAGGAAGACGCGCCGCGTCCCGAAGGCCCGGGCGACGCGGACCTGGTGCGGTACGGCGAGGGTGATGCCCCATGCCCCGTGCTCGATCTGCCGCTGGAACAGCTGGGGCGCCATGGAGGTCTTGCCGTGCGGGGCGAACGTGAGTCCGTGCCGTGCGGAGTAGGCCTCCATGAGCTCCAGGTTGTGCTGGAGCCGCTCGGCGGAGAGGGCGAGGACGGGGGTCGTGAAGCCGTCGGTGAAGAGGTTGCGGCGCTGGGCGGCGAGCTCGGCGACGGTGAGGCCGTCGGCGTCCGGGGGGAGGCCCTTGAAGCGGTGGTCGACACGGTCCTCTGCGAGGCGGGCGAGCGCTTCGGAGGGGCTGTCAGCTGTCATGGAGCCTCCCTGATCTGGTGCGTTGCACTTGCTGCAACGTCCATTGCGTATATCGCTTACTGCTGTCTAACATCTCGGCCAACGCAGGGTCAATGGATCCCCACGACCGAGACCGAGGAGCTACGACCATCGTGACCAACGCCCCCGACATCGTGGATGTCGTCGCGCTCGGCGAGTCCATGGTCACGTTCCTGCCCACCCGACCCGGCCGCCTTGCCGATGTGCCGTCGTTCGAGCGGGGGATCGGGGGTGCGGAGTCGAACGTGGCCTGCGGGCTGGCCGCCGCGGGGCACTCCGTGCGGTGGGTGAGCCGGGTGGGTGCGGACGGCTTCGGTGACCATCTGGTGGCGACGATCGGTTCGTACGGCGTGGACGTGTCGGCCGTACGTCGTGATCCGGCGCGGCCGACCGGGGTGTACTTCCGTACGGCGGGGGAGCGGGGGACGGATGCGCACGAGGTCGCCTACTACCGTGCGGGGTCGGCGGCATCGGCCATGTCGCCGGGGGACGTGGACCTGGAGGCGGTGCGGGCGGGGCGGGTGCTGCATCTGACGGGGATCACGGCGGCGTTGTCCGAGGGCTGTGTGGATCTGCTGCGCGAGCTTCTGGCAGCCGGGCCGGATCGCCCCCTCATCTCCTTCGACGTGAACCACCGGCCCGACCTGTGGAGGGGCGCCGAGGGGGCGGGGGTGGTGCTGGAGCTGGCACGCCGGGCGGATGTGGTGTTCGTGGGGGAGGACGAGGCGGAGGAGGCGTGGGGGGTGACGGGTGGCCCGTCGGCGGTCCGGGAGCTCTTGCCCGAGCCGGGCGTGCTGGTGGTGAAGCAGGGGGGAAGGGGAGCTACGGCATTCGTCTCGGCTGCGGGCCGGAGGGGGCTGGTCGCGCAGTTCCCCGCGCGCCTGGGGTCATCCACCGGCTCGGAGTCACAAGGTTCGGTGTCCTCGCCCGAGCAGCCTGCGGGCGGTCGTGTCGCCGCGGGTGAGTGGGGGCCGGTCGCGCAGTTCCCCGCGCCCCTGGGGTCATCCACCGGCTCGGAGTCACAAGGTTCGGTGTCCTCGCCCGAGCAGCCTGCGGGCGGTCGTGCAGCCGCGGGTGAGTGGGGGCTGGTCGCGCAGTTCCCCGCGCCCCTTGGGTCGGGCACCGGCCCGGAGTCACCAGGCGGGGCGTCCTCGCCCGAGCAGCCTGCGGGCGGTCGTGCAGCCGCGGGTGAGTGGGGGCTGGTCGCGCAGTTCCCCGCGCGCCTGGGGTCATCCACCGGCTCGGAGTCACAAGGTTCGGTGTCCTCGCCCGAGCAGCCTGCGGGTGAGCCTGAGCCGCGCAACGTGCGGGCATGCGTGCCGCCTAGGGCGGCTCCCGACCCAAAGGGAGGCGGCACCCCGTCAGCGCCGGCGAGCGAAATGGCCCCTGCAGCAACCCCCACGGCGGGCACCGCTCGGTCGACCACCCCAGACACAGCCACCTTTGTCCGTGCCCTCGACGTCGACGTCGTAGCCACCACCGGCGCCGGAGACGCCTTTGCCGCCGGGTTTCTGTCCGCCACCCTCCGAGGGCTCCCCGCGAAGTCCGCCCTCCGTCACGCCCACCTCCACGCCGCCGCCACCCTCACCACCCCCGGCGACCTCGCGCCACCCCCCGCCCGCGACACCGCCGACCGCCTGGCGGCCGTGGACGACGGCACCTGGGAGACACTTCGACTCGGCCCCGGCTGGACGCAAGCCGTGCAGGCCCCGGAGGAGGTACGCATTCCATGAGCCAGACCGTCGACCGCGCGCTCAGCATCCTGCCGTTGCTCGCAGAAGGTCCCGCAGACCTGGGACAGGTCGCCGACCGCCTCGGCGTCCACAAGTCCACGGCCCTACGGCTCCTGCGCACGCTCCACGAGCACGGCATGGTCTACCGCCAGTCCGACCAGCGCTACCGCCTCGGCGCCCGTCTCATCGCGCTGGCCCAGGAGGCGATGGAGAACCTGGACATCCGGGAGATCGCCCACCCCCACCTCGTACGCCTCAACGAGCAGTGCGGCCACACCGTCCACCTCGCGGTGTACGAGGAGGCCGAGGTCCTCTACATCGACAAGGTCGAGAGCCGCTACCCGGTGCGGATGTACTCCCGGATCGGCAAGCCCGTCGCGATCACCGTCGCGGCCGTGGCCAAGCTGCTCCTCGCCGACCTGCGCGAGTCCGAGCGCCGCACCCTCGCGGACAAGCTCGAGTACCCCATGTACACGTCCCGTTCGACCCCCAACGCACCCGCTTTCCTCAAGGAGTTGGAGCGGGTGCGCGAACAGGGCTGGGCCACCGACCTCGGTGGCCACGAGGAGTCCATCAACTGCGTCGCCGCGCCGATCCGCGGCGCCGACGGCAGGGTCGTGGCCGCGATGTCGGTCTCCGCCCCGAACGTCGTCGTCACCGCCGACGAACTCCTCACCCTCCTCCCGCTGGTCCGCCGTACCGCGGACACCGTCAGCGGCGAGTACTCCGGCAGAACCCCCGTCAAGGAAGCCACCTCATGACCGAGAAGACCGAGAAGACCGCGCTCGCCCCCAGGACCCACACCACCCCGCCCGCGAGGTTCTCGCACGGCGTGCGCAAGGGCAACATCCTCCAGGTCGCCGGCCAGGTCGGATTCCTCCCCGCGCAGGACGGCAAGCCGCCGACGCCCGCCGGCCCCACCCTGCGCGAGCAGACCCTGCAGACCCTCGCCAACGTCAAGGCGATCCTGGAGGAGGGCGGCGCGAGCTGGGACGACGTGATGATGATCCGCGTCTACCTCACGGACGTCGACCACTTCGCCGAGATGAACGGCATCTACAACACCTACTTCGAGGAGCAGGGCCTCACCGCGCCCCCGGCCGCCCGCACGACGGTCTACGTCGGCCTCCCCGCCGGACTCCTCATCGAGATCGACGCGCTCGCCGTACTCGGCTGAGCCCACACCCCCTCAACTCCCGCACGCCGTAAGCAGCCGGCATGGCCCCCACGGGTGGCCATGCCGCGATGCCCCCTGCCCGAAAGCTGTATGTACTTACGCAGAGGACCCCCATGTCCCAACCGCTCGCCGCAGCCACCGAAGCTCCCCCGCACACAGGTGGCCTGCTCCTCCTCATCGACGGCACGGCCGGTCTCCTGACCGTCGCGGCCATCGGCATCGCCCTCCTCCTCTTCCTGATCATCAAGGTCAGACTCCAGCCGTTCGTCGCCCTCCTGGCCGTCTCCATAGCCGTCGGCCTCCTCGCCGGCCTCTCGGTCACCGAACTCTTCGGCACGGTCCAGCGCTCCGACGCCGTCTCCACCATCGAGTCCGGCATGGGCGGCATCCTCGGCCATGTCGCGATCATCATCGGCCTGGGCACGATGCTCGGCGCGATCCTCGAAGTCAGCGGCGGCGCCGAGGTGTTGGCGTCCCGCCTCCTCAACCTCTTCGGCGAGAAGAGGGCACCCCTCGCCATGGGCCTCACCGGCCTCATCTTCGGCATCCCGGTCTTCTTCGACGTGGGCATCTTCGTCCTCGCCCCGATCGTGTACGCGGCGGCGAAGCGCAGCGGCAAGTCGATCCTGCTCTACTGCCTCCCCCTCCTCGCCGGTCTGTCGATGACCCACGCCTTCCTGCCCCCGCACCCCGGCCCGGTGGCCGCGGCGGGACTGCTCCACGTGGATCTCGGCTGGGTCATCCTGATGGGCGTGGTCTGCGGCATCCCGGCGGTACTGGCCGCCTGGGCGTTCTCCGCGTGGATCGGCCGGCGCATCTTCGTGGCCGTACCGCAGGACATGGTGGAAGCGGCCGCGGAGGCCAGGCTCGCGGTCATCAACGAGCAGCGCGAGCAGGGCGTGGAGCCCCGCGAGGACCCGGTCCCGCTGGGCACGGTCCTCGGCATCATCGGCACCCCGCTGGTCCTGATCCTCGCCGCCACCTTCTCCTCGATCGCCCTGGACCCCTCCACGGGCCGCTCGGTGATCGAGTTCTTCGGCAGCCCCTTCGTGGCCCTGACGATCGCCCTGCTCCTCGCGTACTACCTCCTGGGCCTGAGGCGCGGCTGGTCCCGCAAGTCCCTGGAGACCGTCTCGACGGCCTCGCTCAAGCCGGTCGGCAACATCCTGCTCGTCGTGGGCGCGGGCGGGGTCTTCGGCGCGATCCTCAAGGCGAGCGGCGTGGCCCAGGCGCTCTCGGACACCTTCAACGACGTGGGCCTGCCGGTGATCGTCCTGTCGTACCTGATCTCGGTGGTCCTACGGGTGGCCCAGGGCTCGGCGACGGTGGCGATCGTGACGACGGCGGGCATCGTGGCGCCCCTGCTCTCGGAGGGCGACCACTCCCAGGCCTTCGTGGCCCTGGTCATCATGGCCATCTCGGCGGGCTCGATCTTCGCCTCGCACGTGAACGACGGCGGCTTCTGGATGGTGGCCAAGTACTTCGGCATCAGCGAGCGGGACACGCTGAAGACCTGGACGGTCCTGGAGACGGTCCTCTCGGTGGTCGGCTTCGTGATGGCGGCGGTGCTGAGCCTGTTCGTGTAGGCATGAGGTCCGGGGTGGCGGCCCCGGACCTCGCCTCACCTTTCTCCCATACGCCTCAGACGTCCCCCGGGTTTGACCCCGGCGCCCCACGGCACAGCTTCGTCCGCCATACTTCCCGCTGTGGAGCAGCGCATAGGTTCGAGCAGCAAGCCCCTGGAAGGCGCCGGGTTCGACCCGGCCTTCATCCCCGGGCTGACCTCACCCGTGTCCGGCGAGCCCGAGGACGCCGAGGAGCCCCTTGCCGAGGAGGATGCCCTCGCGAAGAAGGAGGCCGCCCCCGACCCCGAGGAGGAACCCACTCCCGACGAGCCGGAGGCGGACGCGGCCGACGGCCCCGTCTTCGAGGCGTCCGACCGTCGCGCGAAGATCGTCGCCGACGCCAAGGGCGTACGCCTGAGCCTCGACGAGGAGCGGTGCGAGTTCCGCTGGGACGAGATCGGCGCGATCGAGACCGAGACGCCCCGCTTCGGCAAGCGGTACACGATCACCGTGCACACCCCGGACAGGCGCTGGTACCCGATCGAGGTCGAGGCCACGTCGCGGGCGCGCTTCCAGGAGTGGGACGAGCAGCTGGACGCCGTCCTCGACGCCTACTTCGAGGACGACGGCGCCGACGAAACCGAGGACGACTAGTCCCACCCAGGGGCGCGGGGAACTGCGCGACCGGCCACCACCGGCCCGCAGCTCCCCGACGCCTGTCCACTTCTAACTGCAGTACTGCGCCTCCTTGCCGATGGACCGGTACATACAGTCGGCGTTCTCCAGCAGCTGGAGCACCGCGTCCCGGTTGCGCGCGGTCTCCGCAGCGATCACCTCGTCGGGCGGGTAGAAGCCGCCCCCGGAGCTCGACGACGGGTACATCTCGAAGGTGTACCCGAAGATCTTCTGGCTGCCCCACAGCCAGTCGTCGATCGATCCGTCGGTGATGTACAGGTCGCTGGACTGCTCGGGCGTGTAGCCGTTGCTCGCGGCCATCTTCCCGCCGACCGTGGCGAAGGCGTTGCGGTCGTCGGTCGTCATGCCGGTGGCCGTGTTCGCGGTCGTGTACCCGTAGGGCCACAGCACCAGTTCGCTGTACGTGTGGAAGTCGACGCCGGCCTTGATCTGCTGCACGCCGCCGACGACCCGGCTGCGGACGAAGTTGGCGACGACCTTGACCTCGGGCGCCGACTCGGCCGCCGTGCCGCGGTACGTCTCCGAGGACGTGGACCCGGACGAGCCGCCACAGCAGCCGAACCGGTAGGCCCAGTTGCGGTTGAGGTCGGTACCGACGTACGAGGAACCGGAGTTGGGCTGCCGGTTCTTGCGCCACGAGCGGTAGGAGCCGGTGGCGACGTCGTACTCGCCGCCGTCGGGGTTGAGGTCCGGGACGATCCAGATCTCGCGGCTGTTGACCATGTTGGTCACGCGGGAGTCGGTGCCGTAGTCCGAGGTCAGCTCGTTGAGCAGGTACAGCGCCATCTCGACGGTGAGGTGCTCACGGGCGTGCTGGTGGTGGGTGAACAGCACCTCGGGCTCGGACTCGTCGGTCGCCACGTTGTCGCTGATCTTGATGGCGACGATGTTCCGGCCCTGGTACGAGGTGCCGATCACGCGGGTGCTCGCGATGGACGAGTTGGCGGAGACGACCGAGTTGATCTCGCTCGTCATCTCCGCGTAGTTGTGGTACCTCGAGTCTGCTGAGGGGAAGTCGAGGATTCCGACCTCGCCGTCCGCGGCGGAGGACCGGTCGGGGACCGCGCCGAGCGCCGTGATCTCGTAGCCCTGCGCGCGCAGTTTCTTGATCTGGTCGGCGCGGCCGGAGATCACGACACCGTGGTCGTCCACCTCGTCGATGGCCACGCCGGCCTGCTGGAGGGCCGAGCGTTCCTTGACCGTCGCGTGCGTGTGGACCTCGTACTGGCGGATGTCGTCCGCCGAGGGAGCCGCCTTGGCGGTGCTGTCGGCGCTGGCGCCCGGGGAGAGGGGTGCCGCGAGTGCGAGGGCGACCAGGACGGCGAAGGCGGCGGTACGTCTTTTGCCGCGGGCGCCTGAGCCTCGTATGCGAAGTCGCATGAAGTCTCCTAGTTTCTCCAGGGATTCCGGGGTCTCCGGGCCTGAAGCAAGTGGGGATACAGGTGACTCACAGGTGCGGGTGCGGCGCTCATCGTGCGCCTATGGCATGAGCAGGTCAAGAGTCAATAAAGGCGCAGTGGCCGGAACTCTGCGGCCGTGGCTCGATCCCGAACTGCTGTACGTAGGTAGTGAATCGGGTATTCCTCCCCGTGCGCGGCACGGCCGCGGCGGACATCCTGCTCCCATGCTGCAACTCTCCGGGGGCCGCCCCCCGGACCCCGATCCTCGGTACGCCTCGTATCCCCAACCCCCCTTGGGGGCAGGCCATCTGAGCGTCGAGTACGCCCCCCGTCCCGTCGCCGTCCGCGAAGCCCGTGCCACGGTCCGCCGACAGCTGGAGGGGTGGGGGCTCGCGGACCAGGACGACCTGGTGGACACGGCCGAGCTGCTCGTCAGCGAGCTCGCCACCAACGCCCTGCTGCACTCCGCGAGCAGCTTCCGACTCACCCTCTTCGCCTCGCACGGCGTGCTGCGCTGCGAGGTCGCCGATGTAGGCCGCCGAACTCCCCAGGTGCTCCGGGCGGGCACCGCGGAGAGCGGCCGAGGGATGTTCCTGGTGGATGCGCTCGCCCGGCGCTGGGGCTGCCATCAGGACGGGCCGGGCAAGACCGTGTGGTTCGAGCTCGGCACGTGCGGGTCCGACGACTGTGGTCGGCGACAGTCGTTCTGACCCGAGAGTTCCGGATACGTCAACTCAGGCTCCCCCCGGAACCACAGCCCGGGCCCCGGTGCGCTTGCCCAGCCGCCGGGGCCCGACCCTTTCCCCCCGAGTACGCGCATCAGGTGAAGATCCACGCAGGCCCTCTTGCCGGGCGGGCGGCTTTGGGCTTTCTTGACCTGCATGGCGGACACCACGGGCAACCCCACGGACACCCAGGCATCATCCGGCAACCCCCAACCTCGTAAGTCCAGTTGGAAGTACATCGGCCCCGGCATCGTCGTCGCGGCCACCGGCGTCGGCGCCGGCGACCTGGTCGCGACCCTCATCGCGGGCAGCAACTTCGGCTACACGCTCCTTTGGGCCGCCGTCATCGGCTGCCTCGTCAAGATCTCCCTCGCCGAGGCCGCCGGCCGCTGGCATCTGTCCACCGGCCGCACCCTCTTCGACGGCTGGGCGAGCCTGGGCCGCTGGACCTCGTGGTTCTTCGTCGTCTACGTGGTGATCTGGGGCTTCGTCTACGGCGCCGCCGCGATGTCGTCCAGCGCGCTCCCGCTCCAGGCGCTGTTCCCGGACGTGATGGGCCTCAAATGGTGGGCCGTCGCCTGCGGTCTGACCGGCCTCGTCTTCGTCTGGTTCAACAAGTACGAGGTCTTCGAGAAGGTCATGACGGTCCTGGTGGGCGTCATGTTCGTGGTGACGGTCTACCTGGCCATCCGCGTCACCCCGAACCTGGGGGACGCCTTCGCGGGCCTGCTGCCCGTCCTCCCCGACGAGAAGGACTCCATCCTCAACACCCTCGGCCTCATCGGCGGCGTCGGCGGCACCATCACCCTCGCCGCGTACGGCTACTGGGTCAACGCCAAGGGCTGGACCAACACCGGCTGGATGAAGGTCATGCGGCTCGACAACCGCGTCGCCTACGCCACCACCGGCATCTTCGTCATCTCCATGCTGTTCGTCGGCGCCGAGATGCTGCACTCGGCGAACATCGCCATCGCCAGCGGCGACAAGGGGCTCATCCAGCTCAGCGACATCCTGGAGGACAAGTACGGCTCGGCGACCGCCAAGTTCTTCCTGATCGGCTTCTTCGCCACCTCGTACACCTCCCTGATCGGTGTCTGGCACGGAGTGAGCCTGATGTTCGCCGACTTCGTCGCCCGCTTCCGCGACAAGGGCGAAGCCAAGGACAAGGGGACGGGCGAGGAGGTCGCCTCCGGTGCGCGCGAACGCTCCTGGCCCTTCCGCGCGTACCTGCTGTGGCTGACCTTCCCGCCCATCGTCCTGCTCTTCCAGGGCCAGCCCTTCCGCCTGATCATCCTCTACGGCGTCCTGGGCGCGGCCTTCCTTCCCTTCCTGGCCGGCACTCTGATCTGGCTCCTCAACTCCACGCGCACACCGGCCGAATGGCGCAACGGCCTGATCAGCAACGGGATGCTGGTGATCGCCGGGCTGCTGTTCCTGGTGCTGTGCGTGAAGCAGATCTGGGATCAGCCCTGGTCGGAGTTCTTCTGACCGGTCTGGGACTCCTCCCGGCTCGGCCCCCACTTCGAGCTGAGCGCGATCTTCTTGAGCTGCTCCATCGTCAGGGCGGGCTTGTCACGGCTCGGCGCGTCGTGCGGCCCGCCCGCGTTGAGGGCGCTGACCACGACCCGCAGTCCGTTGATCCGCACCGTGTCGACGGTCCACCTGACCGTGCCCGAGACGCCCTTGTCACCGGCGTCCTCGCGGGTGACGAGCATCGTGCCGTCGCCGACCTCCTCGGCACCCTCGAAGATGCTCTCGCCGAGGAGGTCCCCCATGTTCGGCTGGACGTTGATCTCGACGAGGCTCTTGCCCTTGCCGTCGTCGACGACGACATAGCCCCACCCGGACTCGTCACCGCCCCTCGAGACCGGGACGAGACCGTCGGGGAGGAGGTCGACGAGCGTCTTGCGGATGTCGGTGGTGGGGGCGGGGGCGGTCTCCTCCGGGCTTGCCGGCGACGACTTGTCCTCCTTGGGAATGGCGTCGACCGCCGTCAGCCACGCCGGCGCGGTCACCAGCTTCTTCAACTCGGCGGCGTCCAGCGGCGGGCTCTCGCGGGTGACGGGCGAGCCCTTCTCGGCCTCGGCGTTCCACTCGTACACCGCGATGTGCTGGCCCCTCGGAGTGACCAGGTCGGCGGACCAGCGCCTGGTGGGCTCCCGCTTGTCGGGATACTCGTACCCCTGGAAGATCCTCAGCACCGAGCCGTTGTCCAGCCGGCTCGTCCGGCAACTGTCGTACGGCGTGAACGTCTTGTCCGGGCACTCGGTCCACTGCCGGGTCTGCTCTGTGCCCGGCTCGACCCGCTCCATGTTCACGGAGACGACGGAACCCCCGTCCCCGTCGTCCCACACGAGCCACGCGTACGGCGCGTCCGCGGTACCGCGACCGGTCTCCTGGCTGAACTTGCCGTACCCGAGCTGCTCCTTGAGCGTGCTGATCAGCTCCTGGCCGGAGACCGGCGGCACGGTCGCCGTGGCGCTCGGCTTCGAGGCCACCGAGGACCGGTCCGGGTCCGAACCGCCACCGGGCAGGAGCAGCGCCCCGCCCACCCCGACGAGTGCGAGGGAGGCTGCGCCGCCCACGACGGCGGCGCGGCGCCGCAACCGCAGCCGTCGGCCACGGGCGAGGCCCGCGGTGGTGAGCGCGTGCGGGTCGGCGTCGAACTGCCCCACGACATCGCGCAGTTCGGCGGCGACACGGTCCTCGAAGGGATCGCTGTGCTGTTGAGCGGGCATGGCTAACCACCGTTTCCCCGAGGTATGAAGGATGAGATGTCAGAGGTGTGGGTGAGGTGAGGTCATAGGGACGGGTGGGGCCGTCAGTAGCGTGCGTACTCGCCGAGGTCCTCGCCCAGCAGCTCCCGCAGCCGGCCGAGGGCGCGGGTACAGCGGGTGCGGACCGCGGAGGAACTGGCGTTCATCGCGTCGGCGGTCTCCTCGATCGAGCGGTCCTCCCAGTAGCGCAGCACGACCACCGCCCGGTCCTTGGCGGGCAGCCGGGCGAGCGCCTGGAGCAGCGTGAGGCGCAGCGGGACGTCGCCGTGGTCGGCGTAGACCTGCTCCGGGAACTCGGCGGTGGCGCGCTCCTTGCTGCTGCGGCGCCGCTGGTGGGCGAGGAACGCCCGAGTGAGGACGGTCTGCGCGTACCCGGCCGGGTTGCCGACCCGGGCCACCCGGTGCCAGCTGATGTACAGCCGGCCCAGGGTCTCCTGCACGAGGTCCTCGGCGAGATACGTGTCCCCGGCGGTGAGCAGGCACGCGGAGCGGTAGAGATGCCCCGCGCGTGCCGCCGCGAACTCCGCGTACTGGTCCGCAAGGACCTGTCTCATGTGTTCCCCCTGCCAGTGGCGCGCGCTCACTTCGCGCTCTCACCTACTTGATGCGCTGACCCCCCGGAAATGTTTCACACGAAGTTCCGAGGATCCTGCGGGGCCACCAGGCGCCCCAGGGTTCCGGCCCGCCCCGCCGCCGGCCTCCGGCGGGCCCGGAGTTCCCGGCCGCCGACCGGCGCAACTCGGCGTCGTGGAGGCGAAGCGGATGGGCCAGACCTTTCCGATGGGCCTGCCTTTTACGGATCGTTATCGCGATGGTGGAACCCACGGTGCCCGAACTTCATCGGGCAGCCTAATCGGTTTGACTGCTCATGGTCACGGATGCTCTTATGGGCGGCGGTAACGCACTGACCATGCGTCACCACGGGGGATACGCAGGAAAAGCCTTTGTGGAATTTCTCCACAGAGTGAGCGGGGTTCTCCGTCCGAAGACCAAGAATTGAGGAGAACCATGAAGAGACTGAAGATTCTGACGTCCCTTGCCGCCATCCTTTTCGCGAGCGTCGCATTCGCCCCTCAGGCGTCAGCCACGCCCAATGGATGCGGTGACACCGACAACGGCCAGCTCTGCATCCGGAAGGTCGACGGCAAGTGGGTGACCTCGTACTGGCGGCATGGTGCCGGCGGTGCTGACGGAACCATCACCGTCCGGCTCGGGTGGCAGGAGAAGTTCAGCAACGGCTATGTGGACAGCGCCCAGTTCGACTCCCCGAAACTCACCGTCGAAACCGGCAAGACCATCAAGTACGGCCGGAATCCGGTCAAGCAGAATGACAGTTGCATCAGGGGTACGATGAAGCACAGCGGTGACACGTACGTCACCAAGTGGGTCTGCCCGTAGCGAATCCGAGGTCCTCATGTCCCTGTGGCAGATCGTCTATTGGGTTACGCCGACCAACACGGTATTGGCGCTTCTCGTTTCCCTCGGTGCAGTGGCCGCCCTCATCATTGCGGCGCGACGACACAGGGAGAATGTCAGTACGGTCTGCCGCGCGGCTCTCGGGGGCTATCTTCTCCTGGTGGTGGTCGCCACCTTTTCCATGGGCTACGACGCGGGGGGAAGCGGGCATCTGGAATCGGGCGGGCTCGCCTACTTCTTCGCCGGGGGCGAGAACCTCGGCACCATGGAGAAGGAGATGATCGTCAGGGAAGCCCTGGCGAACGTCCTGATGTTCACCCTGTTCGCCCCGCTGATCAAGCTGTCCTGGCCCGGAGTCAGGCTGTGGGCCGCGCTGTGCGCCTGCGCGGCCTTCAGCTTCTTCATCGAGCTGTCTCAGATGCTCGCAGGGGGCGGGCGAGTCGCCGATGTCGACGACTTCACCCTGAACTCCCTCGGCGGTGCGATCGGGGTCCTCGTCTTCATGGCCGCGGAACGGCTGGCCGACCTGTCCGGGAACGCCCGCCGAGCGCGCCACCGCCGCGGCCACGAAGAAGAAGCCTCCGCCCGGTAGGCCCCCTTCCGCGGGACGGACTACGGCAGCGCGTGTACGTGCGGCCCCACCGAGTTGGACCACGCGTTGCTGGCCGCCGCGTCCCAGTTGGTCGACCAGGTCATGGCGCCCCGCAGGTCGGGATAGGTCTTCGACGGCTTGAAGGAGCCGCAGCCCGTCCCCTTCGCCAGGCAGTCCAGGGCGTTGTTCACCACGGACGGTGAGACGTACCCGCTGCCCGCGCCGCTCGTCGAGGCCGGCAGGCCCAGGCCCACCTGGGACGGGGAGAGGCCGCCCTCCAGTTGGATGCAGGCCAGGGCCGTCAGGAAGTCCACCGAGCCCTGCGAATACACTTTGCCGTCGCAGCCGAGCATCGAACCGCTGTTGTAGTACTGCATGTTGACGACGGTGAGGATGTCCTTGATGTTCAGGGCCGTCTGGAAGTAGGAGTTGGACGTCGACTGCATGTCGATCGTCTGCGGCGCCATCGTGATGATCAGGGACGAGCCCGCCTTGGCGGAGAGCGACCGCAGCGCCTGTGTCATGTACGTCGCGTTGAGGCCGTTCTCGAGGTCGATGTCCACGCCGTCGAAGCCGTACGTCTGCATCAGCGAGTACACCGAGTTCGCGAAGTTCGCCGCCGAGGAGGAGTCGTTGACCGCGACCGTCCCCCGCTCACCGCCCACCGAGACGATGACCTTCTTCCCGGCCGCCTTCTTCGCCGCGATGTCCGCCTTGAACTGGTCGACGGTGTAACCGCCCAGCCCCGCCGAGTCGAGGTTGAACGTCACCGCACCCGGAGTCGTCGTGGCGTCCGCGAAGGCCACCGCGATGATGTCGTACTGGGACTGGACGTCGGAGATCTTCTGGACCTTGGCCCCGTTGTCGAAGTTCTGCCAGTAGCCGGTGACGGCGTGCTTGGGCAGCGCCGGCCCGGTCGGGGTGGCCGTCGTCGTCCCCGTCACCGCCGTCGACTTCGCGGACTCACCCGCGGAGTTGGTCGCGGTGACCTGGAAGGAGTACGACGTCGACGCCGCGAGCCCGGTCACCGTCGCCGACGTGCCGGTCACCGCCGTCACCTTCGTGCCGCCGCGGTAGACGTTGTACCCCGTGGCCCCGGAGGCCGTGCTCCAGGCCAGGGAAACCGACGAGGAGGACGTACCGGAGACCGCGAGGCCGCTCGGCGCGCCCGGAACCGTCGGGGCCGGGTCGGTGCCACCGCCGCCGTCGGGGCCGTACACCGAGACGTCGTCCGCGAAGTACGCCGACTGCCCGTACCAGCCGTGCGTGTAGACCGTCACGGAGGTCGTCGAGGCGCCGGTGGTGAAGGTCGTCGACAGCTGCTTCCAGGACGTGGAGTCGGGGGTCCATGTCGACACGTCCGTCGTGCCGGTGCCGGTCACACCGAGGTAGGAGTACCCGCCCTGCACCCACGCGCTCAGCGTGTACGTCGACCCGGGCTTCACCGCCACCGTCTGTGTGCACTTCGCGTTGTCCTGCCCGGCCGGCGTCGCCTTCAGCGCGGTCGCGCCGCCGTGCACCGGCGAGGAGACGGCCGCCCCGCTGCCCGCCGTACAGGTCCAGTTCGTCAGGCCGGACTCGAAGCCGGCGTTCTTGGCGTTGTTGACATCCGCGGCGGAGGCCTGGCCTGTGCCGGACACACCGAGGGCGAGGGCTGCGAGGACCGCTGCCGACCAGAAGCGAGCAGAGCGTCGTCTGAGTATGGCCATGACAAGCAGACTGGTCCAGACCAATCGTGTCCGTCAATAGGTCCAGACCATCTTTACGGGGCTCGCGGGTTCTCCACGGGCTGTCGGCATATGCAATCCGCCCTGATTTGGGGAGCCTTGCGCAAAAACAGTTGCCATCAGCTGAAGAAACGCTGTTCTCCGGTCACATGGGCGTGGCTAGAGTGCTGACGTAGTCACGCAGTGAAGTCGACTGGGTGTGCCGGAGTAACGCCGGTCGGGCCGGCGGGGCATGGGAACGGGGAGCTGCGCGTGCCAACTGCCATTGCCGTGACCGGTGCCGACATGGCGCTGCCGCCGCAGGACGAGCGAACCGTGCCCGCCGTCGTGCTCAAGGGCCTGGACAAGGAACCGCTGGAGCGCACGCTGCTGGGCCTCCAGTCGCTCATCGACCAGCACGGTCATGTGATCGTCGTCTGCTCCCAGGCGGTGCCGAAGGCGGTCGAGCGACGCCTGCACACCGTACGGTCGCTCCTGGAGAGTGACCGTATCGCCCTGTTCCGCCCCGATCTGCCACCCCTCGGACTGGCCGTCCTGGCCCGCCAGTTGAGGCAGCTCGCCTCCTGTGACCTCGGCCCCGGCGTGCTCGCCTCCGCGGGCCGGCTGCTCACCCACTACATCCACGCCGGGGCGGTCCTCGGCTCCGTCACCAAGCTCGACCGCGTTCCCGTGGATCTCAAGGCGCATGCCAAGTCATGGGTGCCGGGAAGTCAGTTCGGTGTGATCGCCCACCCCGAACCGCAACTGGTCCGCATCGGCCCGGAAGCCGCCCTGAAGGGCCCCGAGTTCGCCACCGCCCTGCTGGTCGCCAAGGGGCAGTTCCAGTCCGACTGGGTCACCAGCACCCTCGCCCCGTCCTGGAACGTCCAGGGGCTGCGCGAGGTCCCGCTCCCCGCCGAGTCGGCGTCGTGGTGGGGCACCCCGAAAGTGATCGAGTTCTGTTCGTTCCTGCCCGACCTCTCGGTCCTCTACCAACTGGTCACCTCGGTCCGCCAGAGCGCCTGCCACTGGTGCGGTATCGATGTGATCGGCGACCGCTGTGTGTTCTGTTCCGCCACATCACCGCTCACCGAGAACCAGCAGAACCAACTCACCGCCGGGTGAGCCCTGTCGACCGATATCCCCCAATGAGGTTGTACGGTTCATGAACTCCCGTCAGCGCCGCGGCGTCATACTCCTGATCCTGTCGGCCGTCTGCGCCCTCGCGGCCTTCGCCGGCGTCCTGTCCGTCATCAACGACGCCGAGTCCAAGGTCGGCCCCGAGGTCACCGCCTACCGGCTCAAGACGAACGTGGAGCCCTACAAACCGCTGAGCACGGCCCAGTTCGAGAAGATCGAGATGCCCGAGCGGTGGCTGTCCGACAACGCGGTCCGCAATCTCCGCGAGATCGACGGCAAGATCGCGGTCACCGCCCTGAAGAGGGGCTCCCTGCTGCAGAGCGACATGATCGTGGCACAGCCGGCCCTGCAGCCCGGGCAGCAAGAGGTCGCCATCATGATCGACGCGGCGACCGGTGTGGCCGGCAAGATCACGCCGAACTCCACGGTCAACGTGTACGCCACCTTCGAGGGCGAGCGGGAGGGTGCTCCCGACCAGTCCAAGATCATCGTGACGAACGCCAAGGTCCTCGACGTGGGCGACCTCACCCCGCTCCAGCCCGACGCCGACGACCGCACCCGCGAGGCCACCGAGGCCGTCCCCATCACCTTCGCGCTCTCCGCCATCGACGCCCAGCGCATCACGTACGCCGAGTCCTTCGCCAAGCGCGTCCGGCTCGCACTGGTCGCGCCGGGTGAGACCGGCACCGTCCCCGACCAGGACCGCACGTACGAACTCGCGAAGGACAAGTGAGAGCCGTATGCCCACGAGGATCCTGCCGGCGGTAGGCGACGCGGACGCGGTCCGCTCCATCACCACCCTGCTCAGCCAGCTCCCGGACGCCGAACCGGTGGCCCCGGTCGTCGACTCCACCCAGCTCGTCGACACCCTCGCGCGCCTGGCCGCCGAGTCCTTCGACGAACTGCCCGAGGTCGTGATCGTCCACGAACGCATCGGCCCGGTCCCGGCGTTGGAACTGATCCGCGAGGTCGCCCTGCGCTTCCCCGCGGTCGGCGTCATCCTCGTCTCCTCCGACGCGAGCCCCGGCCTCTTCCAGGCCGCCATGGACTACGGGGCACGGGGACTGGTGGCACTGCCGCTCAGCTACGAGGAACTGGCCATCCGGGTCCAGGCGGTCGCCCAGTGGTCAGTGGGCGTACGGCGCCATCTGGGCGGCACCGTCGACGTGTTCACCGGAGTCGGCGGCACCGTCGTCACGGTCAGCGGCGCGAAAGGCGGAGTGGGGACGACCCTCACCGCCATCCAACTCGCCCTCGCCGCCCAGGCGTCCGGCCGCAGCACGGCCCTGGTCGACCTCGACCTCCAGACCGGGGACATCGCCTCCTTCCTGGACGTCCAGTTCCGCCGCTCGGTGGCCGACCTCGCCACCATCACCGATATCTCCCCCCGCGTGCTGGCCGACGCCGTCTTCCGCCACGACACCGGGCTCGCCCTGCTGCTCGCCCCCGGCGAGGGCGAACGCGGCGAGGAGGTCACCGACCGGGCCGTCCGCCAGATCGTCAGCGCCCTGCGCTCCCGCTACGAGGTCGTCGTCATCGACTGCGGCGCCCAGATCGGCGGCGCGGGCGCGGCGGGCGTCGAGATGGCGGACACGGCCCTGCTCGTCACCACACCCGACGTGATCGCCGTACGCGGGGCCAAACGGACCGTCCGCATGTGGGACCGGCTCCAGATCCGCAAGGCGGAGGAGACGACGGTGGTCGTCAACCGGCACACGCGCGGAACCGAGATCCAGCCCTCGCTGGTCCGGAAGATCACCGGCACACCGGTCGCGGGGGTGGCGATCCCCGCCAACTTCAAGGAACTGCAGTCGGTCGTGGACGCCGGACGCGTCCACGAGCTCGACAGCAAGAGCGTCGTGAAGCAGGCGCTGTGGGCTCTGGCGGGAGAACTGGGGCTGGTCAAGCCGGCCGACGGAGCGCACAAGGGCGGACGGGCCGCGGTGGGCTTTCGCCGGCGTAGGGAGCTGGGGCCATGAGGCGGCTCGGGGCCAAGGGGCGCCGGGACTCCGGCCAGGTCACCATCGAGTTCCTCGGCATGACCCCGCTGATCATCGTCACCCTGGTGCTGCTGTGGCAGTTCGTGCTGGTGGGATACACGTTCACGCTGGCGGGGAATGCAGCGGACGAGGCGGTACGGGCGGGGACGGCGGCGAGCCCGGGGGAGCGGCAGGGCGCGTGCGAGGCGGCAGGCCTGGAGAAGCTGCCGGACGCGTGGAACGGCACCGTGGAGTGCGGCACCGGCGGTGGCTATGTCACGGCCGACGTCGAACTCCAGGTCCCCGTCCTCTTCCCGGGCGCGATCGGCTTCCCGTTCAGGGTCGAGGGCCATGCGGGAGCCGTGGAGGAGGAGAAGGATTGAGATGCCGTACGACAGGAGAGTCCGCGACCGCGGCCAGGTCGCCATCGAGTACCTCGGGTTCATCCCGATCCTGATCCTCGTCGCCATGGCAGGGGTACAGATCGGGCTCATCGCCTACACGGCACAGCAGGCCGGTACGGCGGCGCGGGCCGGCGCGCGGGCCGCCTCGCTGGAGAACAGCGCCCAGGTGGGCTGCACGACCGCGGTCAGCGACTGGCTGTCGGTCTCCTGTTCCGAGGCCAGGGGCGACGACTCGGTGACCGTCACCGCCACCGTCCTCATCCCCTCCATCGTCCCCGGCTGGGACTTCGGCGACGCGAACAAGACGGCCACCATGCCGCTCGACCACTGAACGAGGTACCCCATGAGTCTGCGGGCCCGCATCAGCACCCCCGAGGAGAACGGCAGCCGGGGCGAGGACGGCCACCTGGTCGCCTCGTACCGCGCCAAGCTCCTGGAGGAGATCGACCTCGCGGAGATGAGCTCGCTGGCGGCCGCCGAGCGCAGGGCCCGCCTGGAGCGCGTGCTCGGGCACATCATCAGCCGCGAGGGCCCGGTGCTGTCGACGGTCGAGCGCTCGCAGCTCATCCGCAGGGTCGTGGACGAGGCGCTGGGCCTCGGCATCCTGGAGCCGCTTCTCGAAGACGCGTCCATCACCGAGATCATGGTGAACGGCCCGGACGCGATCTTCGTCGAACGCGGCGGCCGGGTGGAGCAGTTGCCGCTCCGCTTCCCCTCCCACGACCAGCTGATGCAGACGATCGAGCGGATCGTCTCGACGGTCAACCGGCGCGTGGACGAGTCGAATCCCATGGTGGACGCCCGCCTCCCGTCCGGCGAACGCGTGAACGTCATCATCCCGCCCCTGTCGCTGACCGGCGCGACCCTGACGATCCGCCGATTCCCGCGCTCCTTCACCCTCCAGGAGATGATCGGCCTGGGCTCGCTGGACGAGCACATGCTGTACCTCCTCGCGGGCCTGGTGCAGGCGAAGTTCAACATCATCGTGTCGGGTGCCACGGGCACCGGGAAGACGACCCTGCTCAACGCCCTGTCGGGGCTGATCCCGGAGCGCGAACGCATCATCACCATCGAGGACTCCGCGGAACTCCAGCTCCAGCAGACGCATGTGATCCGCCTGGAGTCCCGCCCACCGAACGTCGAGGGCAAGGGCCAGGTGACCATCCGCGACCTGGTCCGCAACTCCCTCCGAATGCGCCCGGACCGCATCGTCGTCGGTGAGGTCCGCGGCGGCGAGTCCCTGGACATGCTCCAGGCGATGTCGACCGGCCACGACGGCTCACTGGCCACGGTCCACGCCAACAGCACGGAGGACGCCCTGATGCGTCTGAAGACCCTGGCGTCGATGTCCGAGGTCGGCGTCCCCTTCGAAGCGCTCCACGACCAGATCAACAGCGCGCTCGACGTGATCATCCAGCTGACCCGGTTCCCCGACGGAGCCCGCCGCATCACGGAGATAGCCATCCTCGACAGCCATGGCGCCGAGCCCTACCGCCTGGCCACGGCGGCCCGCTTCCACGCCCAGCCCATGTCGGCGGACGGCCGTGTCCACGGCGTCTTCGAGTACTTCCCGCTCCCACGCCGTACGGCGGACCGCCTCTACATGGCGAGCCAGCCGATCCCCCAGGCCTTCGGCGTGGCCCAGTCCGCGCTCGAACTGACGACCAGAGAAGCCAGGTAGGTACCGCCCGATGCAACTCGACTCGCTGATCACGCTCACCACGGGCATCGCCCTGCTGACCTGCGTCCTCGCCGTGGCGGGCCTGCACGCCTACGCCATGGGCAAGGCCCAGCGCCAGGCCCTGGTCGACCGCCTCTCGGCGACGGGCCAGATACAGGTGGGCGGCCGTCGGCGCCGCTTCCCGGCCCTGGACCGCCGGCTGCGCCGCACCAAGCTCGGCAGGAAACTGGAGCTGAGGCTGGCGGCGACGGGCCTGGACATCACCCCGGGCGAGTTCTTCGTCTACATGATGGCCACGGCGGCCGGCCTGTTCCTGGTCGGCCAGGCGGCCCTGGCCCCCTTCTTCGGTCCCCTCGCCGGTCTGCTGGGCATCTGGGTGGCCGTGCAGTTCCTGAACTGGCAGCGCCAGAAACGCATCGAGAAGTTCATCAACCAACTCCCGGAAATGTCCCGGATCCTGGCCAACGCCACCCAGGCGGGCCTCGCCCTGCGCACGGCGATCGGCATGGCGGCGGAGGAACTGGAGGCACCGGCCGGGGAGGAACTGGGCAAGGTGGCCAACCAGCTGGCGCTGGGCGCCTCCCTGGACGACGCGCTGGGGGAGATGGCGGAGCGTCTGCCGTCGCGCGAACTGGTGGTCCTGGTGACGACGTTGGTGCTCTCCAACCGGGCGGGCGGCCAAGTGGTGGGTGCGCTGCGGAACCTGACGGAGACGCTGGAGGAGCGCAAGGAGACCCGTCGGGAGGTCCGCACCCAACTGGCGCAGGTCAACATGACGTCGTACGCCGTCCCGGTCCTCGGAGTGGGTTCCCTCTTCCTGATGAACGGCGTGAAGGACGGCGCCCTCGACCGTATGACCGGCTCCCCGGCCGGCCAGGCGGCGGTGATCATCGCCTTCGCGCTCTACGCGGTGGGGTTCGTCCTGATCCGCCGCCTGTCCCGTATCGACGTCTGAGGGGGCGTACACAGATGGCACTTCTTCTCGCCCTGCTGATGGGCCTCGGGGTCTGGGGCGTCTTCGCCGGGATCCGCATGTACCGGGCGGACGCGAAACTCCCCGGCGACCTGGTCCTCGCCCTGGAGGTCGGCGCCACGCGGACCGGCGCGGTGGACTCGCTGATCGACCGTCTCGGCATGCGCTACGCGCCCGCCGTCCTGCGCCTGATGGGCCCCAAGCAGGTCGCGAAGTACCGCCGCAGGATCGACCTGGCCGGCAACCCCGGCGGCCTGACCATCGACCGCTACGCGGCCCGCCGCGCGGTCTACGGCTTCCTGGGCGGTTTCGGCGGAGTGGTCTTCGTGATGCGGGGACAGTTCCTCGTGGCCCTGCTGCTGTTCGCCTTCGGGGCGTTCTGGACGGAGGTCGGCATCTGGTCGGCGATCCGGATCCGCAAGGACGTGATCGAGCGGACCCTGCCGGACTTCCTCGACGTCCTGGCGGTCGTGGTGAGCGCGGGCCTGGGCTTCAGGCAGGCGCTGGACCGGGTGGCCACGAAGTACGAGGGGCCCTGGGCGGACGAACTCCGCATCACCCTCCGCCAGATGGACCTCGGCATGGGCCGCCGCCAGGCCTTCCAGGAACTGCGCCGCCGCAACGACTCCGAACAGGTGGCCATGTTCGTCACGGCGCTCCAGCAGGGCGAGGAACTGGGCGCCCCGATCGTCGACACCCTGGTCGCCCTCGCCAAGGACATGCGCCGCACGGATGCCCAGAACGCCCGCCGCAAGGCCGCCCGCGCGGTCCCCAAGGCCACGATGATGATCACCACGTTCATGGTCCCGGCCACGATGATCCTCCTGGGCGCGGGCCTGCTGCTGGGCTCGGGGACCGACTTCGGCTCGATCACGGGCGACTAGGGGAGCGGGTGACGAGGATGTCGATGACCGGGGAACGCCGGGGGGTGTGGCGGCGGCGGGGAGCGGAGCCGCGGGAGGAGCCGCTGCCGGGTGTGCCGAGGCAGCCACGGACAGCCGCCGACGGTGGAGGCGCCCCACAGGGGCCACCCGCACGGGCTGACGCACCGGCACAGGCTGACGCGCCGGTACGGGCTGACGCGCCGGTACGGGCTGACGCGCCGGTACGGGCTGACGCACCCACGCAGACCGACACACCCGCGATCCCCATCCAGGTCAACGCCCTACAGGCCCTGGCCCGCCAAGTCTTCGGCTTCCGGCTGGCCATGATCGCCCTGGCCGCCCCCGCCGCCCTCCTCAACGCCAACCCAGGCCTGGGCGCCCGCCTGGTGGGCGCCGCGGTGGTCGCCACCTTCATGGGCTCGTACGTCCTCTTCAGGGACTGGGAACGCTTCGGCCCCCTCCTCCTCCGCCATCCCACCCTCCTGGCCGCGGACACCCTCTTCGGCTCCCTGCTCCTCATCTCCGCGGGCCCCGACACCACGCTTGCCTACGTCAGCGTCTGCACCCCCCTCCTCGCCGGCATCGTCTACGGCTGGCGAGGCGCCGCGGTCTTCGCGAGCCTTCAGTCCCTGATCTTCCTCCTGGTCTACGCGACGACACAGAACCCGGCCACCACCGTCGCCGAACGCCTCCTCCTCCCCGGCCTCTGCGTCATCGCGGGAGCGGTCGGCTCGGCCTTGCGCAACCTCATGTTCCGCTTCGGCGCGGCCACCCAGGCCCTGACCGAGGTCCAGGCCCGTCTGGCCGTCACGGAGGCGATCGCCGAGGAACGGGCCCGCCTGGCAAGGGAGATGCACGACTCGGTCGCCAAGACCCTGTACGGCGTGGCCCTGGCGGCGGACGGCCTGGCAGGCTCGGCCGACCGTATGAACCCCACGATGGTCAAGGAACAGGCGGAACTGGTCGCCCGCTCGGCCCGCCGGGCAGCCGCCGAATCCCGCGAACTCCTGGCAGACCTGCGCCGGGAGGCGGACAGCACCGACGTACTCAGGGAACTGGCGGCCCGCACACGGGACTTCGGCACCCGTACGAACCTCGCGGCCACCTACCACCCCACCGGCGAGGAGGAGACACCCCTCATCCCGCCGGCCGTCGCCCGCCAACTCCTCACCATCGCCACGGAAGCGATGGAGAACGCCCACCGCCACGCGGCCCCGACCCGCGTGGACGTGAGCGCGGGAGTCCACGGCGACCTACTGTGCATGACCGTCTACGACGACGGCCGAGGCCTGCCCCAGGGCACCACCCTCGAACAACTCCGCAGCACGGGCCACTTCGGCCTGGTGGGCATGGTCGAACGAGCCGCCTCGCTCGGCGCCCGCATCCGCATCGGCCGCGGCACCCACCCCAAGGGCACGGAGGTCCGACTGGAACTCCCGCTGACGACACCGGCCCCAGGCAGCGCTTGACCACCCGCACGACGCCGCCGCACAAATCCCCCACGCAACGCGAAACGACGAGAGGAGGCCGCAGAATGCCGGACCAGACGACTCCCCACCCCGGCGCGAAGCAGCCACCGCCCCACGACCCGTTCGAGGACTTCCCGCCCCCCGCCCCATCGACCGCCCTACGTGTCGTGGTGGCGGACGACAACCCGGTGGTCCGCGCGGGCCTCACCGCCCTTCTCTCCGGCCGCGAGGACATCACGGTCGTCGCGGAAGCCGCGGACGGCCGCCAGGCCTACGAGGCGGCGCTGGCCCACCACCCCGACGTGATCCTCCTGGACGTCCGCATGCCGGGTGTCGACGGCCTCTCGGCCCTCCCGCACCTGGTCCAGATCTCCCCGGTGGTGATGCTCACCTACAGCAGAGAGTCGGAGATCGTCCACGAGGCCCTGCGCCTGGGCGCCGGCGGCTACCTGGTCCACGGCGAGTTCACGGCGGACCAACTGGTCGACGCCGTGAGGAACATCAAGAACGGCCGTGCCCACTTCACGCCGACGGCGGCGGACGCCCTGGTGGCCCGGCTGCGGCAGACAAAGGAAGGCAGTGCGACTGCACACAATTACGCCCCGCATCAACCCAAGTCCCCATTGATTTCTGCGAAACACCTTTCGCAACTGCAACCAGTTGTGGCACAGTCTGACAAGTCACGGTTCCACCTGAGCGCAAGGGAGGCGGAGATCATGGACCTCATCGCATCCGGCATGAACAACCAACAGATCGCCGCCACCTGCTTCATCAGCGAGAAGACGGTCAAGAACCACATCAACCGCATCTTCGCCAAACTCCACAGCACCAGCCGCGGCGAAGCCGCCGCGAAGTGGCTAGGGGTGACCTGAGATGAGGGCTGGGGGGAAGGGGAAGGCGAATTGGGCCCGGAGTTGGGCCCTGGGACCCTCCGCGAAGGCGGGCACCACCTCGTACGTTGCCCACACCACGGACAACGGAGGGCAACGCCATGCGGAACTGGAACGACGAGGGACAGACCGCGGTCGAGTATCTGGGGATCATCGCGGTGGTTGTGGCGATTGTGCTGGCGATCACGGGGACGGATATCGGTGCGCAGATCTACGAGGCGATCGTGAACAAGATCGACGAGGTTATCGGTTGATCAGCCGCCGCAAGTGCGGCGATGCAGGGCAGGCCTTCCCCATCTACATCACGGTGGTGGCGGGCCTGCTCTTTCTTGCGTTCGCTTATCTCGCGGTCGGCCAGGCCGCAGCCACCCGGAACGGCGCCCAGACGGCAGCGGACGCGGCGGCGCTCGCGGCTGCCCAGGATGCCAGGGACCAACTCGCGGGCAAGTGGGTGGAGGTCGTACTCGACCCGACGAAATGGCAGGACATCTTCGACGGCAACGTGCCGGGCCTGACCCCCTCGTGCGGTCGGGCCTATGAGCTGGCGGCGCAGAATGACGCGCACGTAGAGGCTTGTCAGCCGACGGGGCTCCTGGCCTACGACGTCGACGTGGAGACGGACGAACCGGTGGGGGACTCCATCGTTCCCGGCACGGAGAACAAGTATGCGAGGGCGTCCGCCCGGGCAGTGATCGAAGCTCTCTGCACGTTCGAGCTCCCTGGCGCGGGTACCGGGGGCGACGTACTGCCACAACTCACCTGCAAGGACAGGGACTGGGACTTGGACCCGGACGATCTCACCATCCTTCCGGAACCCGAGGACCTCTTCGACGTCCATCTGGCCGACTGACTAGCGAACGACGAGGGACGAAGGAAGAAGAGGCATGAGTATTCGGATCACAGCCAAGGCCCGCAGGGGGATGGTCGCACTGACCGTCGCGGCCGGACTGGCCGTCGGCGTGTCAGGCTGCGGCGGGGGAGGCGACGACGACAAGAAGCCGACGGCATCGGCTTCCGCCTCCAAGGGCGGGTCCGACCCGAGTGCTCAGGAGGGGACGGACGAGGAGCCTCTGGCTGAACTCAAGGGCGAGAGCGGTCTGATCCTCTCGATCGACAGCGCGGCGCGGGACGCGGGTGGCTTCGTCACGGTAAGCGGCGAGATCAAGAATGACGGCGATGAGGCGACGCGTGTCCCAGTCGAGACGCGAGGCAACGAGACTGAGATCATCCGGCACGGCACATCGCTAGGTGGGGCCACTCTCGTGGACTCCGGCAGCAAGAAGCGCTACTACGTTCTGCGCGACACGGACGGCCGCCCCCTGACAACCACAGACCTGCCGAGGATCAAGGCAGGTGACTCCGTCCCCGTCTTCATGCAGTTCCCCGCACCGCCCACCGACACGGGCGAGGTCACCTTCCAACTGCCCACCTTCGCAGCCGCCACGATCACCATCTCCGGGTGAGGCCCCGATGACCCTCACCCAACCCCGCCTCGCCCTGACCCTCACCGCCGCGTCGGTCATGCTCGCCACGAACCTCTTCGTCGCGACGACGGCCGAGGCCGACGAAACCCCCAGCGTCCCCCCAGGAACCGAGGCCACCGCCGCGGCCCCCGTGAAGGTGGACGCCAACGACCCCGACCTCAAGCTCCCCGAGGGCGCCACCCTCGCCGAACCCAAGGTCCTGGACATCAAGCAGGTCGTGGAGGACCAGTCCGGCGAGGAACGCCGTGAAGACACCAACGCCGACGTCAAGTTCGCCCTCCAGGCGGAGGTCCTGTTCGGCAAGGACAGTGCGAAACTCAGCGGCCGGTCGAAGGCCCGTATCGCGGCGATCGCGGACGAGATCAAGAAGCAGAACGCGACGAAGATCCGCGTCTTCGGCTTCACGGACAACCTGGGCACCTCCGCCCACGGCGACGTCCTGTCGAAGCAGCGGGCCAACGCCGTACAGGACGTCCTGGAATCCGAACTGAACGACGCGAACGTCACGTACGAGGTACGCGGATACGGCGAGCAGTACCCGATCTCCGACAACTCGACGGAGGCCGGCCGCAAGAAGAACCGACGGGTCGAGGTCTCTTTCCCGCGCACGGAGAGCTGAACGACGAGGCGCCGGGGAGGAGAACTCCCCGGCGCTGGTGGAACAGCCGATCGTCGTTCCGTCAGCCGAACATGCCGGGCTGGTAGTCACCAGCGGGCTGCTGGATGATGACGTTGAAGCGGTTGTAGAGGTTGATGAGGGCGATGGTGGCGACCAGCGCGGCCAACTGCTCCTCGTCGTAGTACTTCTGGGCGTTGGCCCAGACCGCGTCGCTGACCCCGCCGGCCCCGTCGGCGATACGGGTGCCTTCCTCGGCCAGTTCCAGCGCGGCCCGCTCGGCCTCGGTGAACACCTTGGCCTCACGCCAGGCGGCGACGAGGTGGAGGCGGTCGTGGGTCTCGCCGGCGGCGACCGCGTCCTTGGTGTGCATGTCGGTGCAGAACCCACAGCCGTTGATCTGGCTGGCGCGGAGCTTGACGAGCTCTGCCGTCGAGTGCGGCAGGGTCGAGTCCGCGACTGCCTTGCCCGCCGAGTTGATGTGCCGGATGATCTTGCCGGCGAGCGGGTTTCCGAAGAGGTCGAGGCGGGCTTCCATGATGAACTCCTGTGGCGTTGGTGTCGATGCCTACACCCCCTAGACGGAACGACCCCACCGAGATGTGACACCCCTGAATGTGACGCGCGTCTCCTGGGCGCCGACGGGGGACAGGGTCCTCGACGGCGGCAGCGGCACCGGCCGGCAGGTGGCCGGGGAGCGGGTGCGGTCGGGCTGCGAGGTGACGGGGATCGAGGAGGCACCGGCGATCGGCAGAAGGGCGCGCCCCGGTCCGGGGCCAGCTCCCGTCACGCGTCGGTGGTCACGGCCACCCGTACCCCGGCCCGCAGTCCCCACCGGGCCATGGCTCCGGCCTCCGCCTCCAGCACATGCCGCGAACGGAGCCGGGGCATCCCCAGTCGGCCGGGCTTCATGGTGCGTACGGCGGTGACGACGAGGTGGCGATCGAGGTAGGCGACATCGATGGGCATGCGCATACGAAAGGTGTGCACACCGCTGGCAGGCGACAGCAGGATCGCCCCGTCCACGGAAACCCGCCCCAACAACCCTTTGGTACGGGCGCGATAGGACGCGGCGATCTCCAACGGAACGGAAACACCGGCAGGCTCCCCATGGACGACCAACGTCGCCCGCCCGTCCCGCAACCGCCCCATACCCGAACCGCCCCCTTCGCCCACCACAACCTGCCCGTCCGCCACTCCCGCGAACCGAACGTATCGCCGCCGGGCAACAGGGCGACGCCGCGCCGGCCACCCGTCAGCTTTGCGACTTCATAACTGGAACCACCCGCTCACCACGCGTTATCCAACCGTTACGGCCCAAGTGGGGTCACGCAAGGCCGATTTGACCGCATTTACCCCGCCCCTCGGTAACCGTAACCCTGGTGTCACCACTGCCCCCTGGATAGCGTTGCTTCGCTCAAGAGAAGCCTCGCCTCACCAGGAGCCGACCGTGAACCGCCGCCCCACGCTGCTCGCAGCGCTAGCCCTGACCGCCACCGCGGCCCTGACGCTGTCCGCGTGCGGAAGCGACGACAGCTCCAAGGACAAGGACAACGACAAGATCGCGGGAGCCGACACGGGGAGTAAGACGTCCTCGTCTCCGAGCCCGAGCGCATCGGATGCCACCGGACGCCCGAAGATCACCTTCCCGTCCGACGCCAAGAACGTCTTCGAGTACGAGAAGACGGGCGACTCGGCGAAGGATGCGGTTCTTGCTGACAGCACGTTGAGTGTGAACTCCGTGGATGAAGCGATCCTCGAGGGCAGCACCAACACCAAGGCGCTCGGTTTCTACAACACGGGCAAGGCCTTGGAGTCGTCGATCACGTTTGCCCAGCAGTACATCGACGGGGGTGACACGTGGGTCGGCGTGACTCGGTACTTCGACTACAAGGTGACTCTCTCTGGAGACAGCAAGGCGTATGTGACCTATTGCTCCGACGAGAGCAAGTCCAACGTCAAGAACAGGAAGACCGGAAAGGTCAAGAAGACGACGGCGTCGGCGGACTCCTACATCCTGTACAACACCAGCCTCGCCAAAAACGGCAAGGGCGTCTGGCAGACCACCAACATCGCTTCAAACGGGGGAGACAAGGCGTGCCAGCCGTAAGAAGATCGGCGAAGACTCTCACAGTTCTGGCGCTCGTGTGCGGTTCCGTTTTCGCTTCACCGGTGGCCTTCGCGCGCGATGGCTATGAGAACAACGGTGATACGACTCAGGAGGCCAACACCGACGAGAACGGCAACCTTGGTGTGACCGTCGGCGGCGTCGTCTTCGACCACTCGAAGAACGGCAGCGGCAACTCCACCGGCGCGCTGACATCGAGTACCTCCTGGACCCCGCCTGCCTGCTGGTATGCCCCGAAGTACACCCCGGAACAGCTGCAGAATTACCTGGAGCCGATCTGGGAAGCCGGGTCGACAGGCTATGAGTGGGACGCGAAGCAGCGGAAGAAGTACAACGCCGACGACGAAGAGAAAGCATTCAACAAAGACAAGACGGGCAAGGGGTACTGGTGGGACTTCTACGTCGACGAGAGCTACCCTCCAGGTTGGGACGCCTGTCAAGACGGCCCCTTCTGGGTGGACACGGGCGACGCCCCGCCAGCTGAGTACGAGAACGCTGTCACCCCTGAGATCCTCGCTGAGCTCGCCTACAACGAGATCCGCGTCCCCGGCACCAAGGTGACCCTGGCCCCCGCGAACGCGACCAAGGTCAACCTCCCGACCTGGTCCTGGCTCGACGCCGCCGACTTCAAGCCGGTCTCCGTCACCGCCTCCGTCCCGGTGCTTGAGCTCCAGGCAACCGCCACCGCGGAACCGGTCTCCCTCAAGATCGAGCCTGGCACGGCCGACGCCGTGACCTACCCGGCGTCCGGCGTCTGCGAGATCAACAACGGCCGCATCGGCGAGCCCTACGCCAAGGGCAAGGCCGACCAGACGCCACCCTGCGGAGTGAAGTACCTGCGCTCCTCGGGCGACGGTTCGTACCCGCTCCGGGCCACGGTCACCTGGAAGATCACCTGGACCGGTACCGGAGTCCCCGGCGGCGAGCTGCCCGACGGAAACTTCGGCGCCACGCAAGACGTCGTCGTACAGGAGATCCAGGCCGTCAACCGCTGACAACCGCGAGATCTCACGGTCGGGCGATCACTCCCTTCGGGAGAGTGATCGCCCGACTTGCTGTGGCGACCTGACCGGGATCACGAGGAAGTCCAGGCTGCCGCTTCCTCATCCGGGCTGATCCGGACGGTGCGGGCGAACTCGTCGACATCGTCGAGAGCCTTGAGGATCCGGCCGGCGTCGGGGTCGGCCAGGATGATCAGGACGTCCGCGGCTTCCGTGCCCTTCTCGTAGCGCCAGGCGTAACGGAGGCCGACGTGTACCTCGTTGCTGTCCTCGTCCTGGAAGTACCGCAGCACCCGCAAGCCGTTTCCCAGGTGCGGGGAGTCGAAGTCCTCGACGATGGGGGGTTCGGTGGCGTAGCTCGCATCGGCGTGGGTCAGTTCACGCAGTGCCGTCTCCCGGTCTTCGCCCTCCTCGATCTCCACCAGGTCGACATACGCGGGAAGCGGGATCTCCCGTGGGTGGGGGAGATGGAGGAAGACCTCGAAGTCCGGGTAGGCCGCGGGGGCCCTGAGGGCGTACATCAACAGGATGTCGGTCAGCAGATCGACTTCGCCTGGTTCCGGCTTGTCCGACGCGAAATCCTCCCAGAGGCCCTCGGCGAAGTAGCGTGCCCATGCCTCAGGACTCTTTGCCTCCTCGACGTCCTCGAGACCCGGTTCCGGCCACATGAGCGGGATGCGGATCCAGGGGGAGAGATCCATGGCGTGCTTGACGTTGAGCCAGCTCACTCGTAACTCCACTTGAACGTGCCGACCACCGCGTCGAACAACTCGACCAGCACGTCGGTGAATTCACTGTCGATGTCTCCGTCGCCCGGTGTGGAGAAGTTGATGCTGATCCAGCGACCGGGGTCGTCCGCCACGGGGATCACATAGTCGACCCGCCGTGTTGTCAGCTCTTCCTCATCAGGGGTGGAGCGGCGGTAGGCGCGGCGGAGTGCGGGCGCCCCTGCCACGTCGACCGTTGTCGCCGTTCCACCGGGTACCTCCTCGGCGGCCAGCTGTGCGAGTACCGCTTTGGGAGGAACCATTTGGTCTCGGCCGATCGGCAGCTCGGCAACGATGAACGAAGCCATGAGGAAGATGCCCCCGCGCGGGAGGACCGGAAGGTAGAGGTCGAGGCCGCCGTTCCTTCTGGCCGCACGGGCTTGCTTTTCCAACTGGCGACGCATCTCCAACCGGAAGCGCATCGCCTCGTCCCGGGGGATGCCCTCCGGGACTTGCTCCATGTGCGAGAAGAGGATCTTCTCGAGTGCTTCCTTCATGCCCTCGCGCAGGGGGATGCGGACCCAGCCGGGGGGCAGGACGAGTTCGTAGCGGTGGGGAGCGGTCGCCTTCACGGCGGGTGGCTGTTGCTCCAGATCGGAGGCGCTCACACGCGGGCCTGCTTCTTGAGCTGGCGGTCGGCCACGAGGATCGTCAGGCAGCAGAGCACTGAAATGATGCCGAGCCAGTTGTAGCCGATGGTCCCGATAATGTTCCAGACCAGGTACATGATGGCTACGATCTTGATCGTCTGGGAGAAGTTGGCGCCGATATGCGGGTTACGGATGAGCTCTCGGTTCCTGAAAAGCAGGGCCAGCATCAGGACCGGCGAGATCATCAACGGCCATGCCACGTAGCCGTAGGTGAGCCAGTCCATTCCGCCGTACTTGCTGCCGAGGTCTTGGAAGGCGAAACAGAAAAACGGTACCAGTGTGCACGCGGCGAGGAATTTCATGGCCCGGGATTCCTGCGGGCTTTTCGCCGGGATTGTCGCCACTATCTCCACTCCCTCGAACTTTGCTCTGAATTTGGTCGTGCCCAGTTGTTGCGGGTAAGTGCGCGCTCCGGTGTGTTCACCAACGGCTCCCGACTTCGCGCGTCAGGACATCCTTGGCGTCGCCGTACTGGTCCTTGTATGGGCCTTTTTCTCCGAGTTTGTCGCCCACGTCCACCAGGGTGGCAGCCCCGTAATTCAGCCGGAACTTCAGTACGGCCGTGTTCACCGTGTCGGCCGCCGCCCGCACGCTGGCATTCCCACCAAACTCGGCCCGCATCGCCTTGGCGAACTTACTCGCGCTGATGACCTCCCCATCGCCCCCCAGCAGGCGCTCCACCCGGGTTGCCATGGGCCGTGTCTCTCGCGCCCCGATCTCTCGCAGAGATCGCAACGCGCGTGCCGCCTTCGCGCCGCGGTCCGAGCCGGCGTACCGCATGAGATTCTTGTCGAGCAGCTTGCGCAGATTCGCGTACCGCTGGAACCGCTCCGCCCTGCTGACGGTCTTGAGCGCTGTGGTCGCGGCTTTCACGCCCTTCATCGCGACGCTGCCGAATCCCAGGGTCGCCAGTGCGAAGACGTCCATGGCGACATCCGCCCAGTTGCCGTCACCGGAAAGCGCCAGCAGCGTGTGTCCGATGCCGACGAGCGCTGTGAGGCTGATGGCGGTCACTGTGATGAGGGTTGCCAGCAATCCGACCGGAGTGAAGAGGAGGGCGATGATCCCGATGGCGGTCGCGGCCCAACTCAGGACTTCGATGACGGATTTGATGGTATCCGCGTGCTCGTGCACCCCGTCCTTGAAGTTCTCCCAGGCGCTGTCCTTGATGATGTCCGAGATGTCATCGCCGATGTTGTCGGCGTAGTGCTGGGCGCGGGAATCGCGCTCGGAGACGATCTGGTTGAGTTGCTTGTGGTAGGGCGCCAGGTGGCTGTCGGGGTCGGATGACTCCGACGCGTTCTTTGCGCCGCCCTTCTCGGCCTCGGCTTCCTTTTTCTTCACCTCGGCAGCGTGTTCTTCGTCGGCCTGCTTCGCGGCTCGGAGGACGCCGTCGGCCCGTTCCTGGAAGTCCTCCAGCTCATTGGCCCAATTGCCGAGGTCGCCGACCACACGTTCGTAGCGGGCCGCCGTCTCGCGGAAGTGCTTCTCGAGGTCGCCGGACTTGTCGCGGATCTTGTCGGCGTACTTGCCCGTCAGGGCGTCACCGTCGGCGGCCTTGCGCAGGATGCGGGCTTGGTCGCGGAGGGTTGAGGCGAGGGTCTTCATTCTGCCAACCTCGTCGCGGATGTCCTCAGGATCGCCGGGGACCGGGTCCTTCTCCGCCAGCGGATGCCAGGCGACCGGTCGGCGCCTGCCCTTGCCCGCACCCATCGGTCAGCTCCCCCCGTTTTCGCCGTGCTTCTTCTCGTTCGCCTTCGCGAGATCGAGGTCCAGCTTCGTGAAGCTTTTGAGCGAGGTCTCTACTTGCTTGCCCAAGTCCTCGACGTTCTCGAGGAGTTCACGCCGATAGTTGTCCCAGTTGCTGACGAAATCATCCATCTTGCCGGCGATACTGCTATGGCCCCAGATGTCATGGATGTCGGCGCGGTGTTTGTCGATGCCTTCAAGGGCCTTCTTGATGTCCTGCAGATTCGTCTTCGAAGACCCCAGGAGTCCGTAGTCGACTACCAGACGGTCGTGCTCCCCCATGGGCCTCTCCGTTTGCGCTTGCGTGGTCAGCACGTTTCCGTTGGGCTCAACCCACCGGCACGGTCACCGCGGACACCTTCCCGCCCCCCGCCCGCTGATCGTGAGGTGACCGTGCCCGCCGCTGCATCCTCTCGCATCCATGCTGTGCTGATGCAACCAGGACTGCTGGATACCGGCCTCATCGTTGACGTCCCGAGAACGTCTCCGTTCGGCCGCCGGTCCCGTGACGGCAGGAGGCCCACGGTGTCCGCCGCCCCTCCCCGGCCCACAAAAAACAGCGGCGCCCCCGACCCCACCCTGCGACGATCACCCCATGCCGACCGACCACCCCCACCCCACCTACGAAGCCCTCGTCGCCGAAGGCGCCTCCGTACCCACCGAAGGCTGGGACTTCTCCTGGTTCGAGGGCCGGGCCAGCGAGGCGCGGCCCTCGTGGGGATACGCCGTGGCCAAGGCAGGGCGGCTCTCCCGGGCCACCGCCGCGCTGGACGTCCAGACCGGGGGAGGGGAGGTCCTGGACTTCGCTCTCGGCAAGGTGGCGGAGGTCTCGAAGGCGCCCCGCCTCGTCGTCGCCACCGAGGGCTGGCCGCCCAACGTGGCCAAGGCCACCGCGCTGCTCCGCCCCCACGGCGTCGCCGTCGTCGCCTCGCCCGAGGACGCCCCGCTGCCCTTCGCGGACGCGGCCTTCGACCTCGTCACCAGCCGCCATCCCGTCGCCCCCGACTGGCCCGAGATCGCACGCGTGCTCCAGCCGGGCGGCACCTACTTCGCCCAGCACGTGGGCCCGCGCAGCGTCTTCGAGCTCGTCGAGCACTTCCTCGGCCCGCTCCCCGCCGAACAGAGCGCGGCCCGCCACCCCGAGCGCGAGCGTGCCGACGTCGAGGCAGCCGGGCTCGAGGTCGTCGATCTGCGTGCGGAGCGGCTGCGGATCGAGTTCCATGACATCGGGGCCGTCGTCCACTTCCTGCGCAAGGTGGTGTGGATGGTGCCGGACTTCACCGTCGAGACGTACCAGCCCCAACTCCGCGCCCTGCACGAGCGGATCGAGTCCGAGGGGCCCTTCGTCGCCCACAGCACCCGCCATCTCTTCGACGTCCGGAAACCCGCGCCTCACGCGTGAGGCCCGACCGTCACCTCCCCGACCACCAACTCCGCCTCCGCCTCCAGCACCTCACCCACCCGCTCCACCCGCTCCCCCAACTCCCGCTCCTGCCGCGCCGTGAGCCGCCGCAGCGGCTCCACCGTGACGGTCGTACGACGGCCCCGACGCCGTTGATGCCAGACCCCGGCCACCACACCGTCGACCAGCAGCAGCGGGAAGTTGCCGGCCTGGCCGCCCGCCAGCGCCCGCTGGTACGCGGCACCGGGGAACAGCAGCTCACGCGGCTGGGCGGCGATGCCGTAGGCGTCGAAGTACGGCAGCAGCCGCACACCCTGCATCCGATCCCGATCCCGATCCCGATCCCGGACCCCGTCGTCCCCGGGGAACTCCGTGTCGCCCGCCACCACCCAGGCCGCCGTCCCCTCGAAGTCGACCTCCTCGATCTCCCCGGCCTCCGCCATCCGCCGGAACAGCGCGCTCGACCAACCGCCGGGTGCCGCCAGCCACTTGGCGAACCATGCCGGGGTCCCGGGCCCGTAGGCGTGCAGATAGCGCCGTACGAGGGTCCGCACGGCCTCGTCCGCCGGCAGTGGATCGAAGTGCGGCGGGTGGGTGTACGTCACCTTGCGGCCCCGGTTGGGGCCGAAGCACAGCGCGCCGGACCAGCCCGCCCGGTGCAGCACCTGCCGCCAGCGCGGCCACAGGGTCTGGAAGGCGGGCATCACCAGGTCACCGGCCCAGGCGCCGGTGCGCGCCACGACCTCCTCGCCCAGCTCGTCCACGGTCAGGCACACCCCGTCCAGGGCGTCCCCGATCGCCGCCACGATCTGCCCGGCCTGCTCCTCGGTGACCCGTACGTCCGACGCGAAGACCGACCCGGCCGGGACGGCCGGCAACGCGGCGCACCACAGCGGGAGTTCGGCCGTGGGAAGCAGATGGACGGTCCCGCGCGGGCCGTGCGTCTTCACCAGTGACCGGTCCTCCCAGAGCGCCTCGCGCACATCCGCCCGTGTCGCCCCCTCGGTCCGCACCCCGACCGACAACTCGGCCGCGGACAGCACCTGTGCATGCGCCCCGAGCATCGTGGCGACCACCTCGGCGACCGGGACGCCCGGCTCCGCGGAAGTGGCCAAGAACTGCCGTTCGAGTCGGCGTGCACTCGCCTCGGTCCATGTGATCCTCACCGTCATGATTCGACGCTAGGCCGGAACTAGGTCAGCGGCTGTCCTCTATGGAGATGCGCGAAGAGCGGGAGTCGTCACTGTTGGGCAAATCGGGCAATCATCGCATCGGCCCCCCATTCCCCCTTCGCATCCATGGGATTCACGAGGTTTCCACATCGTTATCACCGTCAACTCGCTTCTTACCTTGATCTCACGTAAGTTCAGACCAAGGTAATTCGCGTGAGCAAAGCTGCGCGGGCGGCATCGCGCAGCGGAGGGGGCTGCGCGGCGCCCTGCCTTCGCAGCTCACCGGCCTCGTCGCGCGACCGGCGCCCGGCGTCAAGCCGAGGTTCGCGGCCGGGGTCACCCACCTGGGGGACGCGAGAACAAGTCGCCGAGCATCCGGCAAGTCGCCCCAAAGCCTCCGGATCTCCGCGGAACCCACTCGATTGCCTTGGGAATCCGCTGCGATTCGGCCATGAATCCTCCATGAACGGGGCCTTTCCAGGCCATCGGCCCGTCGCCGCCCGACTCCGGAGAGTAGTTGTGGCACGCCGATGCACGCAGCATCACTTACGAAGGGTTATGGTGGAAACCCCCCCTCGGGCCGGTCCGTCTCCCCCCCCACGGACCGGCCCGTTTTTTTGTGGGTCGACGTGCAGCTACGCCGTGTTGGCGTGACCACCAACTCGACCCGCGCTCAAGTCTTCCTCCACCGCACCGGTAGGCTTCCGCCCGCGGGGACCGCCGTACGGAGGGGCTGACAAGAACGTGAACCTGCGCGACAAGCTGCGCGGCCTGCTGGTCAGGCTGTACGCGCGCCGGGTGGAAGGCCACCTGGACCACGCTCAGGTGCCCAAGCACATCGGCGTCATCATGGATGGCAACCGCCGCTGGGCGAAGGCCGCCGGCTCCACCACCATGCACGGTCACCGCGCTGGAGCCGAGAAAATCGAGGAGTTCCTCGGCTGGTGCTCCGAGACAGAAGTCGAGGTCGTCACCCTCTGGCTGCTGTCGACGGACAACTTCGACCGGCCCCAGGACGAGCTCGGCCCGCTGCTCGGCATCATCGAGGACGTCGTGCGCACCCTCGCCGCGGACGGCCGCTGGCGGGTGCACCACGTCGGCACCCCCGACCTGCTGCCCTCCCAGATGCAGCTGGCGCTGAAGGAGGCGGCGGAGGCGACGGCGCACGTCGACGGGATACTCGTCAACCTCGCCATCGGCTACGGCGGTCGCCAGGAGATCGTGGACGCCATGCGGTCGATGATGCTCGACGCCGCCGACAAGGGAACCTCGCTCGAGGACCTCGCCGAGTCCGTCACCATCGACGCGATCGGCCGTCATCTCTACACCGGCGACCAGCCCCACCCCGACCTGGTGATCCGTACCAGCGGCGAGCAGCGGCTGTCCGGATTCATGCTGTGGCAGACGGCCCACTCCGAGTACTACTTCTGTGACGTCTTCTGGCCGGCCTTCCGCAAGGTCGACTTCCTGCGCGCCCTGCGCGACTACGCGGCGCGGCATCGGCGCTTCGGCGGTTAGGGCGCCCGGCAAGCGCCCGGCCTACCCCGTTTGGGACGGAAGTAACAAGGAGTTCACCAGCGCGCCGTCATCCGCACCGGCATGGCAGCGCATGTTCGAGGGCATAAGCCAAGCAGGTCGACACCCGAACCACGGGTGTCGGATCTCAGCGGACGGCACCGGAGCCGTTCGCCCGGGAGGCCCTTTGCACCAGCTCGACCGTGCGGTCTCAGCACGGAAGAAGCAGTGGAGGGCCGGTCTCCGGCCCGTGCATCGCGGCCGCCGACCGGTCCAGCTCCACTCCGTCGCTCCCCGACCTCATCCGAGGGGGTACGTCCTTCCGTGGTGACCAGCACAAAGCGCCGTATGCCAGACCGGCGCACCTATGTTCTCGACACCAGCGTTCTGCTGGCCGACCCGAACGCCCTGAACCGCTTCGACGAGCACGAGGTAGTGCTCCCCATCGTCGTGGTGACGGAACTGGAGGCCAAGCGGCACCATCCCGAACTCGGATACTTCGCCCGGCAGGCACTGAGGCTGCTCGACGAGTTCCGGGTGCGGCACGGCCGCCTCGACGCCCCCATCCCGATCGGGGAACTCGGCGGAACCGTCCGTGTCGAGCTCAATCACTCGGACCCCAGCGTGCTGCCCAGCGGCTACCGCCTGGGGGACAACGACTCCCGCATCCTCGCGGTCGCCCGCAATCTGCAGGCCGAGGGATTCGACGTCACCGTCGTCTCGAAGGACCTCCCGCTCAGGATCAAGGCCTCCTCGGTCGGTCTCCTCGCCGAGGAGTACCGGGCCGAGCTGGCCATCACGGGCTCCTCCGGCTGGACCGGAATGTCCGAACTGACCCTGCCGGGCGAACAGGTGGACATCCTCTTCGAGGAAGGCCATGTGTACGTCCCCGAGGCCGCCGACCTGCCCGTGCACACGGGTCTGACGATCCAGTCCGAGCGCGGTAAGGCGCTGGGGCGGGTCAGTCCCGAGGGCAACATCCGCCTGGTGCGCGGTGATCGGGAGGCGTTCGGCATCAAGGGGCGCAGCGCGGAGCAGCGCATCGCGCTGGACATCCTGCTCGATCCGGACATCGGGATCGTGTCGATGGGCGGCCGGGCCGGCACCGGCAAGTCGGCGCTCGCGCTGTGCGCGGGCCTGGAGGCGGTCCTGGAGCGCCAACAGCACAAGAAGGTGATGGTCTTCCGTCCGCTGTACGCGGTCGGCGGGCAGGAACTCGGCTATCTGCCGGGCTCCGAGTCCGAGAAGATGAGCCCTTGGGCGCAGGCGGTCTTCGACACGCTGTCCGCGGTCGCCAGCCGTGAGGTCATCGAGGAGGTCACCGCGCGGGGGATGCTCGAGGTCCTGCCCCTCACCCACATCCGCGGACGCTCGCTGCACGACGCGTTCGTGATCGTGGACGAGGCGCAGTCGCTGGAACGGAATGTGCTTCTCACCGTTCTGTCCCGAATCGGAGCCAATTCGCGGGTGGTGCTCACCCATGACGTGGCCCAGCGGGACAACCTGAGGGTGGGTCGCTACGACGGTGTCGTCGCCGTCGTGGAGAAGCTGAAGGGACATCCGCTCTTCGCCCACGTCACGCTGACGCGGTCCGAGAGGTCCCAGATCGCCGCCCTTGTGACCGAAATGCTGGAGGACGGGCAGATCTGACCCTGTCGTCCAATTTCACAAGGGTTACGCAGTAGTTGGCGCCGTTCGGAAAGGCAGTGAGCCTAGCCGGGCGGCGCCTCGGCGTGTGCGGTTTTCCTGAAATCCCCTGGGGCAAACGAGGTGTGAGCTTTCACACGCAACTCAGAATTGCCACCCGGCGTCCGGTTGCGGCAGAGTCTCACTCCTGTCAGGCCCCGCATACGACACACCTGTACCCCCAGCGGTACGGCACCACAGCAACACCAGCTTCAACTCCATAGCCGCCGTCGTATGCCGCCCGAGCACCACGCGGCGCCTCCCTCACGGGAGTTGCCCACCGGGCCCGAACCTCCCGTGACCCAGCAGTTGGGAGGTCAGCGCCAGGGGCAAGATTGCGTCCGCCAGGGTCACCGAAGCGGGCGATGCTGGAAGGAAACCGTGTGAGTCCGATTTCGGTCCGGGGATTCGCAGTGGCCTCTGCCACCGCGGTCACCGCTGTCGGAAGCGTCGTCGGCGTTGCCTCGGGCAGCACCGCGCAGACGAACGACGCCGAGGCGGCAGTAGCCGATTCGACGCTCCTCGCGGACATACCCGCGGGCCAGCAGGCCCAGGTGCAGACCGCGTCCCTGACGCAGCAGGCCAATGTCCAGGCCATCGCTGCCGACGCGAGCGCCAAGAAGGACGCCGAGGAATCGGCTCGCAAGGCTGCTGCCAAGTCCGCTGTCGAGAAGAAGGAAGCCGCCGAGAAGGCGGCGCAGGACGCCAAGGAGCGCGCCGAGGCCAAGGCCGCCGCCTCCCGTGACGCCTCCAGCTTCCCCGTCCAGAGCTCGTACACCATCGCGCAGATCCAGGCGATGGCGCGCCAGATGGTGCCGAGCGGTCAGTGGACGTGCTTCAGCAACATCGTGGACCACGAGTCCAGCTGGAAGTACACGGCGGTCAACGCCTCCTCCGGCGCCTACGGTCTCTTCCAGGCTCTGCCCGGCTCCAAGATGTCCTCCGTGGGCTCGGACTGGCAGACCAACCCGGCCACCCAGATCAAGTGGGGCCTCAACTACATGGACAGCCGCTACGGCAGCCCGTGCGAGGCATGGTCCTTCTGGCAGGCCAACCACTGGTACTAGAGCCGCCCGGCCCCGGCCGACGCTCAACCCCGCGCAGCCCCTCACCGTCCTACGGTGGGGGGCTTTCGCCCTGTTGTACGGTCTGACGGACGACTCACAGGCTCCAGGGGGGAGTGCTGGGGAAAGACGGGGGAAAGGGACGGACACGGATCATGTCGCGAGTGCCTGAGTGGCTCGGTCGGCTCGGCCACGGACTGACCGAGATGGGCGACCGGTTGGACGAGCGCCGAGCGGAGGCGGAGCGCGAGGAGGAGGTCTCGCCTCCCGACGAGCCCCCGCCGCCCACCGACGAAGCACCCCCCGCCGCGACTCCCCGCCCCGATCCCGCGCAGGCGGTCCCGTGGGGCATGCGCGTCGCCGCCGAGGCCGGCTGGCGACTGCTCGTCCTGGCGGGCACGGTCTGGGTCCTCATGCGGGTCATCAGCGCCGTACAACTCGTCGTCCTCGCCTTCGTGGCCGCGCTGCTGATCACCGCGCTGCTCCAGCCGACGGTCGCGTGGCTGCGGCGCTACGGCGTCCCGCGCGGCCTCGCGACCGCGCTCACCGCGATTCTCGGCTTCGTCGTGATGGGCCTGATCGGGTGGTTCGTGACCTGGCAGGTCATGGAGAACATCGACAACGTCTCCGATCAGGTCCAGGACGGCATCGACGAGTTGCGCAACTGGCTGCTCAACAGCCCGTTCCATGTCACGGACAAGCAGATCAACGAAATCGCCGAGAACCTGCGGGAGGCGGTCGGCGCGAACACGGACCAGATCACGTCGGCCGGTCTGGAAGGTGTGACGGTCGTCGTCGAGGCGCTGACGGGCATCCTGCTCGCCGCCTTCTCGACGCTCTTCCTGCTCTACGACGGCAAGCGTATCTGGGAGTGGACGCTGAAGCTGGTGCCGGCGGCGGCGCGGCCAGGCGTCGCGGGTGCGGGTCCGCGCGCGTGGCGCACGCTGACGGCCTATGTGCGCGGCACGGTGATAGTGGCTCTGATCGACGCCATCTTCATCGGCCTCGGCATCTACTTCCTGGGTGTCCCGATGGCCGTTCCGCTGGCGGTCTTCATCTTCCTGTTCGCGTTCATCCCGCTGGTGGGCGCGGTCGTCTCGGGCGCGCTGGCGGTGGTGGTCGCGCTGGTGACACAGGGCGTGTTCACGGCGGTCATGTCCCTGGCGGTCGTGCTGGCGGTGCAGCAGATCGAGGGGCACATCCTGCAGCCGTTCATCCTGGGCCGCGCGGTGCGGGTCCACCCGCTGGCCGTGGTCCTGTCCGTCGCCGCGGGCGGCATGGTCGCGGGGATCGGCGGTGCGGTGGTCGCGGTGCCGTTGGTCGCGGTGACGAACACGGTGGTCGGCTATCTGCGGTCGTACTCCCTGGAGCAGGCCCTGAAGCAGTCACCCCGCCCACGGGGCGCCACGGCGTTGGACGTCGCCCCCGCGTCCCCTCCGACGGACGTCCCCGGCACCAAGGAGGCCCCGCCCACCAGGGGTGAGCGAGGCCCGGAGCATGGGTCGGACTAGTCGGCGAGGATCGCTTCCGCGTCCAGTGTCACGCCGATCGCCTGGACGATCGAGGAGATCTTGAAGGACTCCTGGATGACCTCGCGGTCGACGCCCGCCTTGCGGGGTACCTGCTCGTGGGAGTCGAGGCACATCCCGCAGCCGTTGATGGCGGAGACCGCGAAGGTCCAGAGCTCGAAGTCGACCTTGTCGACGCCGGGGTTGCCGATGACGTTCCTTCGCAGGTCCGCGCCCAGGGTGCCGTACTCGTGGTCCGAGAGCGGATGGCGGGTGCGGTAGAAGACGTTGTTCATCGCCCTGCCCGCGGCCGCGGCCTTCGCCGCCGTGCAGGCCTCCGGCGACAGGTTCGCCTTCGCCTCGGGGGCGAGCTCACGCGGCACGATTCGGGGAGCGGGAGGCGATGGCCGTCGCCAGTACCGTGCCCCACAGCCGCTGGCCCGGCAGGTCGGAGTTGCCGATCACCGAACCGAGGTTCAGGCGAAGGTCCTTGGCGTACTCCGACCGTCGCGCCGTACCTCCTGCCCACCGTCCTCGACCTGGTCCACGACCGCTACCCGCACCTCGACCTCCACGTCCACGAGGAGCAGACCGCCGGCCTCATCGAGGGCCTCACCACCGGCCGCCTCGACCTGCTGCTGCTCGCCGTGCCGCTCGGGGTGCCCGGCGTCGTCGAACTCCCGCTCTTCGACGAGGACTTCGTGCTCGTCACGCCCCTCGGCCACCCGCTCGGCGGCCGCGAGGGCATCACCCGCGAGGTGCTCAAGGAGCTCGGCCTGCTGCTGCTGGACGAGGGGCACTGTCTGCGCGACCAGGCCCTCGACATCTGCCGGGAGGCCGGGCGGGCCGACGCCCCCGTCACCACCACGGCCGCCGGACTGTCCACGCTCGTCCAACTCGTCGTCGGCGGGCTCGGGGTGACGCTGCTGCCGCGGACCGCCGTCAAGGCCGAGACGTCCCGCGGCACCCTGCTCCTCACCGGTTACTTCGCCGAGCCCGCCCCGGCCCGCCGCATCGCCCTCGCCATGCGGACGGGAGCGGCGCGCGGTGCGGAGTACGGCGAACTGGCCACCGCACTGCGGGAGGCGCTGCGGCCGCTGCCCGTCAGGCTCGTCGGCAGTTCGGAGACAGTCGCCTGAGAATCGTTCAAATGAGCGCCGAACAAAGCGAATTGAACGGCTCTACGTTTCAATTTCCGTCAGCTGGGAGCAGCTCGGAATAACCCGGCCGAAATATGCCTCACGGCTGATACACATACCCCCCTCAGTGCTACGCGCCAGGCGTATGTGCGAAATGCCAGGGGGAGTGATGTCGGGCCTTCGCGACCCCCTCGACCTCGATCAGGTCGGTCACGACCTGCTGGCGCACGCCCTGACGCTGTGCGGGCGCGAGGAGTTCACCGGGGAGCTGAGAGTGGCCGGAGCACCCGGCGGCACCCTCCATCTGCGCAACGGGCTCGTCGTGGGCGCGCAGAGTCCGGGCGCCCCCGGACCCGAGGCGCTGCTGCTGCGCTCGGGCCGGGTCAGCGGGGAGGAATGGGCCGCGCTGGTACGGGAGTCGGGCGGCGCGCGCTGGCCGGCGGCCGGACTGATCGCGCGCGGCCATGCCGGGGCCGCCCAGCTCAGGGTCGTGTGTGTGATGGCGCTGCACGACGCGGTCTTCGCCGTCCTCGCCGGCCGGGTGCACGGCTGTGAACGTGTCGCCGAGACCGAGCCGTTCGCCACGGTCGCCGTCGGCGAGGCGTCGAAGCGGCTGCTCCAGGAGGGCGCCCGCAGGCTCACCGCCCTGGCCGCGCTGCCGCACCCCGTGCACCCCGAACGGGAGCGCCCGCATCCGGTCCCGGGCATGGACGCCGGCCCTCTCACCGCGCTCCAACGCGAGCTGCTCACCCACGCCGACGGCCGCAGCACCGCCCGTGACCTGGCCTTCCGTACCGGGCGCGGCGTCTACACCGTCACCGTCGAGATGGCCCGGATGCTCGGCGAGGGGCTCCTGGAGTGCGCCGCGGCTCCCACCCCGATCCCGGTCCGCCCCATCCCCGACGGCCAGGGGGTGCGGCAGCGCGATCCGTCGCTTCCCACCGCCCCGCCTCTTGTCCCCGGCACCCTGCCCCGCCGTAAACCCGGCGGATTCTTCCGGCTGCGAAACGGAGCCCCCAAATGATCCCCCGAGTGAGCCCCGAAAGGAGCCCTCGAATGAAGAAGCCGAACAGATCCGAACAGAAATAGGGGAGTTGAATACATGGATCACGAAGCACTGGCACTGGAAATGCGTGGACTGCGCGAACAGGTGACCGGCATCACCGACACAGCGGTCGCCGCCGCCGACGGACTGCTCATCGCGGCGGACACCGCCGACTCCATCGATCCGGAGGGCCTCGCCGCCCTCGCCGCGGCCGGCCTCGGTCTCGCCCGCCGCACCGCCCAGGCGACCGCCCGGGGCACCCTGCGCCAGACCGTGACGTACGGCAGTCACGGCTGTGCGGCGTTCTACGCGGTCGGCGACACCGCCTTGATGGTCGTCCTCGGCGACGAGGGCATGGATGTGGACCGACTGCACCGGGCGACCCAGCCCGCTCTCGACCGTATCGGCTCGATCCTCACGCACAAGGCAGCGGAAGGAGTCTGAAGGGATGGCGACGAAGCGTATGACCCCCGGTTTCTCCGATCAGGTGATGGGCCTGGTCAAGTCACTGCGTACCGATGCCCCCGACTGTGTCGCCTCGGGCGTGGTCGACATGTCCACCGGCATGCTCCTTTCGTACGAGACCGTCGAGAACCATCCGCCGGAGGTCCTGGACCTGCTGGCCGGTGCGACTCTCGACCTGTTCCAGGGCCGCACGGTCGTGATGATCGAGGACGTCTTCAAGGAACGCCGCGGGATGGGCGGTGACAACCACTTCTTCCAGGAGATCCTGGTCAACAGCGAGAACCTCACCCACCTGTTCATCCGGTTGAACGAGCAGCAGGACGTGGTGGCCGTGGTGGTCTGCCGGAAGTCGGTGAACGTGGGCATGCTCTTCGCCCAAGTGCGGCGGGTGGTACGGGAGTACAGCCTCTGAGCACACGGAAAGGGCCCCTCCCGAACCGGAGGGGCCCCACCGTCGTACCGACTACTCCGTGCGCAGCCCGTCCGGCCGCATCAGCCGCAGCAGCGGCGGCAGGCTGAGCAGCGTCACCACCAGGACGACCGCGGCGCCCGCGCCCGTCATCGACAGCACGCTCGCCCAGTCCACGGACACCGGGGTGTTCGTCATCTTCAGCAGGACCATGCCGAGCGTCAGCCCCACCGTCGAGGCCAGCACGAGCCCGAGGCCGACCGGGATCGCCGTCTGCCACAGCACCGACAGGCTCAGCGTGGAGCGCTTGGTGCCGAAGGCGATCAGGGCGGACAGCAGCTTCTTGCGTTCACGGAGCTGCTCCAGCTGGGAGACCAGCAGACTCGCGCCGATCAGTGCCAGGACCGCGGCGGCGCCGACGAACAGGCCGGTACGGATGGACTCGTACGTGTCGTCGCGTGCCTCGGAGACCCAGACCATGGGCTCGTCGTACGGGTCGATACGCGCCGCCGTGTTGCGGACGTACTCCCGTACGCCGGGCAGGGACTCGTCGAGCCGCAGATACAGGTCCCCGGAGATGGTCTTCTCGGCTCCCTTGGGCAGGGCGCTCGGCGTCATCAGGAGGCCGCCGTTCTTCATGCCCGTCGGGTCCTCGATCGACTGGGCCTCCTTCAGGTTCTTCGGCACGGGCCAGGCGGTCGACGCCACCGGCTCGGCGCGGCTGGACCCGTCGAACCAGAGCGTGCGCCCCTGCTTCACCAGTTCGGAAGTGTCGTAGTCGTACTCACCGCCCTTGACGAGGAAGACGTCGCCGTCCCGGCACGAGGGCAGCTTCGCCATCGCGCGCAGGGACGCGCAGTCGCCGACGTTCACCTGGGCCCACTTCTCGGGGTCCTTGGGCTTCTCGCCGAGGTATCCCGAGGACAGCGCGAGGGTGCTCTTGACGCCCCGGGTCGCCTCGAACTTCGCCTGCGTCGCCGCGAGGGAGACCCCGGTCGGCACCTGCACCTGCATCTGGGCGCGGGACACGTCCTTGCCGGTGGGCTCCGTGTAGTCGCCCTCGACGCCCGCGAACAGCATCTGGAGCGCGATCGCACCCGCCACCGCCACCGCGATGCCGTTGACCATGCGGGCCGCCGTACCGCTGCTCAACTGGAGCCTGCGCACGGCCAGTTGCCAGGCCACCGGACCCGCGCCGAGCCGGGCGACGACCGCCTCGACGACCCAGGGCAGCAGTGCGGTGATTCCGACGAGCAGCAGCACGACACCGCCGGTGACGAGGTACTGGTTGAAGTCGCCGCCGTCGTTGCCCTGGCCGATCATCGGGTAGAGCATCGCGATGCCGCCCACCGGCAGCAGCAGCCGCCACCACAGCCGGCGCCGCGCGGGCTTCGCCGTCCGCACCACACCGAGCGGCTCGATCACCACACCGCGCAGGGCGAGTTGGGTGACGACCACGGCCGCCGCCGGAACCGCGATGGCCACCAGCAGGGCCAGCAGCGGCGACGGGTTGAGATAGCTCGGGAAGACGCTGATGTCGAAGACCTCGACCGAGCCCACGAACTCCCGGGCGCCCAGGAAGAACGCCGCGCCGAAGACCACGCCCACCGCGGCCCCCGCGAGCGCCTCGCCCGCCGCGATCCGCCGGGTCATCCGCGCGTCGGAGCCCACCAGGCGCAGCGCCGCGAGCCGCCGGTCCCGTCGTTCACCGCCGAACCGTACGGCCGCGGCGATGAAGACCGCCACGGGCATCAGCAGCACGATGAAGACGACGAGGATCAACAGCAGCAGGACCGGGTCCATCCGGTCCGACGGGTTCGGGTCCGGGTTCCCGAACTTGTCGATGCGCTCCGCGTGGAAGGTGTTGATGTTCGCCGCGAGCCCCTCGGCGCCCCGGTAGAAGGCGAGTTCGGCCGAGCCGACCAGTCCGCTCTCCCCGATGGTGCCCACGATCCGGTCGGGCAGCCGCTCGCGCAGCAACTTGCCGTCGTCCGACTCCAGGAGCTTCTTGAGGGCGGGGGAGACCACCATCTCGCCCACCGCCGGGAACCTCCGCACCCCCGGCGGCAGCGGCGCCTTCGCCCCTTCGGGCTCCAGCTCCCGCCCTCGCACGCTCTTGTCGTGGTACGTCGTGCCGACGGAGGCGACGACCAGGGTGTCGTCGGCCTTCTTCAGCGGGGTCGCGCTGAACGCCGAGTCGGCCCGTGCGTCCTCCCGGTCGCCGCGTGCCGCCATCGCGTTCGGGATCGCGGTCGTCAGCAGCAGCAGCGCCACGCCGAGCCCCACACCGACGGCCGTCAGTACGACCCGGACCCAGCCCTCACGTCCCCCGGCGAACGCGAACCTGACCCCCATACCGAGGTCCCGCGTCCACTGCCTCATACGACTCGCTCCATGTCCCGGGACTTCCCGTCCCGTACGACGATCTCGCGGTCGGAGTAGGCCGCCACCCGCGCCTCGTGCGTGACCAGTACGACGGCCGCGTTGGTGGACCGCGCGGCCTCGGTGAGGAGTTCCATCACGCGCTCGCCGTTGAGCGAGTCGAGCGCGCCGGTGGGCTCGTCGGCGAACAGCACGCGGGGGCTGGTCACCAACGACCGTGCCACGGCGACACGTTGCCCCTGACCACCGGAGACCTCACCCGGCCGCTTCTTCTTCAGGTCGTCGACCTCCAGCCGCTCCATCCATGTCAGGGCGGTCCGCTCGGCCTCCTTGCGGGAGGTGCCGTTGAGTCGCAGCGGCAGGGCGACGTTCTCCACACAGGTCAGCTCGGGGACGAGCTGGCCGAACTGGAAGACGAACCCGAACTGGGAGCGCCGCAGCTCGCTGCGCTGGGCGTCGTTCATCGTCGCCATCTCGCGCCCGCCGTACATGATCGAGCCCGAGTCGGGCGTCACGATCCCGGCGAGACAGTGCAGCAGCGTGGACTTGCCGGACCCGGAGGGGCCCATCACGGCGACGACCTCCCCCGGGTGGATGGAGAACTGGGCGCCGTCGAGCGCCAGGGTCGGGCCGTACGCCTTGCGCAGGTCGTCGGCCACGAGCAGGGAACCAGCGGGAGTCATTCGGCCACCACCTGTGCGAGCTTGTCGAGACGCGCGGCGGTCAGTTCCAGCCAGCGCAGATCTGCTTCGAGATGGAACAGGGCGTGGTCGCAGATGAGTTGATCGGCGAGGTCCCCCTTCCGCTTCCGGTCGGTGAGGATCCGCATCATCCGCAGATGCTCCGAGCGCTGCGTGTCGAGGATGTCGGCGGCGTCGCGGTGCGTGAGCAGCGCCAGGACGACCTTCGTGTACAGCGTCGACTGCAGATACGGCTCGGGCTTCTCCGGCGTGGCCAGCCATCGCTGTACGTCGGTGATGCCGGCCTCGGTGATCGCGTACCGCTTGCGCTCGGGCCCGCCGCCGGCCTCGATGCCGTCGACCTCGACGAGCCCGTTCTTCAGCAGGCGGGACATCGTCGAATAGACCTGGCCGTAGTGCAGGGGCCGGTCGTGACCGAACTTCTCGTCGAAGGCCCGCTTCAGGTCGTAGCCGTGGCGGGGTCCGGACTCCAGGAGTCCCAAAAGGGTGTGACCGATGGACATGCGGAGGACTGTACACGCGGCGTATACACGGCATGTATACGTCGAGTGTGTAGATCGCGCGAGTGGGTGCTGAACCGCAGGTGAGGGGTGATTGTCACGGTTCTGCTACACGGATCTCAGGCCTCCGGATCCACCGGTGGCCGCCCCCGGCGCGGAATGGGCCCGGCCTCGCCCGGCAGCCGCCCCGCGTCCGCCAGTGCCTTCCGCAACAGGAACTCGATCTGCGCGTTCGCCGACCGCAGCTCGTCCCCGGCCCACCGGGCCAGCGCCTCGTACACCGACGGGTCCAGCCGCAGCAGCACCTGCTTGCGCTGCTGCGGCCGCCGCTTCGGCGCGGACTCCTCCGTCACTGGTAGAGGGTCCCCGTGTTCAGGACGGGCTGTGCCGCGCGGTCCCCGCACAACACCACCATCAGGTTCGACACCATCGCCGCCTTGCGTTCGTCGTCCAGCTCCACGATGCCCTGCTCGCTGATCCGGGCGAGCGCCGCCTCGACCATCCCGACCGCCCCGTCCACGATCTGCCGCCGCGCCGCGACGATCGCCCCGGCCTGCTGCCGCTGGAGCATCGCCGAGGCGATCTCGGGAGCGTAGGCGAGGTGGGTGAAGCGGGACTCGATGATCTCGACGCCGGCCGCCTCCACGCGCGCGTGCAGTTCGAGGGCGAGCTTCTCGGTGATCTCCTCGGCGTTGCCGCGCAGGGAGAGTCCGCTCTCCTCGTGGGCGTCGTAGGGGTACTCGATGGCGATGTGCCGGACGGCCGCCTCGGTCTGGGTGGAGACGAACTCGATGTAGTCGTCCACCTCGAAGGTGGCCTGCGCGGTGTCCTCGATCCGCCACACCACGACCGCGGCGAGCTCGATCGGGTTGCCGTAGGCGTCGTTGACCTTCAGGACGGCCGTCTCGTGGTTGCGCACCCGCGTCGAGATCTTGGTGCGCGAGGTGAAGGGGTTCACCCAGCGCAGTCCGTCCTGCCGGATCGTCCCCCGGTAGCGCCCGAAGAGCTGCACGACCCGTGCCTCGCCCGGCGCCACCGTGTTCAGCCCGCACATGGCGAGAAACGCGGCGAGACCGACCAGGATCCCGCCGACGATCAGCGCCGCCTTCCCGCCGGTCGCCGAGACCGCCGTAGCGCCCGCAATCATTCCGGCGCCCGCGAACAGTCCCAGCAGCCCGAGGAGCAGGGCGAGTCCGCCGCCGATGCTGTGGGCGGTGAACTCCCGCACACGTGGGGCGGGCATGTCGGGTACGTCGACGGTGGTGTCGTCGTGGGTGGTCATGGGTGGTCCCCCGGTTCCTGAATGCTCTCGTACAGACATCTCTGTTCTATCTAAGTGATAACACTTTTACCCTCGAAGGCAACCCTTCACACCCCTCGCTCGTCAGTTCCCTAAGGAACGGGTGCTGATTGTCACGTCCGCAAAAGACCGGATCGGCCGCCCTTTGTCACATCTCCCGGTGTTAGCTTTCTGAGCTGACCTGAGCGGCGAACCTGTGTGACGCGTGCGCACACACGAGCGAAGCGGAGCGGAACGGACCCATGGGACGAGCGGAAGAAAGACGAGCGCGGCAGCGCGGCGGTCGCCGCGCCGCGCCCAAGGGCCGTTCGTCGAGGGCGGCCAGCGCTTCGACCGGGGCTTCGACCGGGGCCTCGTCCCGGGCTTCGGGTGGCGGCGACAAAAGCCTCATACGCCGGATCTTCACCTGGAAGAAGATCCTCGGCACGTTCCTCGGTTTCTGCCTGCTCGGCATCGGCGCCTTCATCGTCCTGTACATGATGGTGCAGGTCCCCGAGGGGAACGCGCAGGCCGAGCTCCAGAGCAACACCATCAAGTACGGCAACGGCGACGTCCTGGTCCGGGACGGCAAGGTGAACCGCGAGACCGTGGACCTCGCCAAGATCCCCAAGAAGGTCCAGCTCACCTTCGTCGCCGCCGAGAACAAGTCCTTCTACCAGGACTCCGGCGTCGACCTGAAGGGCACCGCCCGCGGTCTGCTCAACACGCTGTCCGGCAAGGGCAAGCAGGGTGGTTCGACGATCACCCAGCAGTACGTCAAGAACTACTACCTCACCCAGGACCAGACGGTCACCCGCAAGCTCAGGGAGCTGGTGATCTCGCTCAAGGTGGACCGCCAGAAGTCCAAGGACGAGATCCTCGCGGGCTACATCAACACCAGCTACTACGGCCGTACCGCCTACGGCATCCAGGCCGCCGCGCAGGCCTACTACCGCGTCGACGCCGAGGATCTGAGCGTCCAGCAGGGCGCCTATCTCGCCGCGCTGCTGCAGGCGCCGAGCCAGTACGACTGGGCCACCGCCTCGGACTACAGCAAGAAGCTGGTCAAGCAGCGCTGGAACTACGTCCTGGACAACATGGTCGAGGAAAACTGGCTGGACGCCTCGAAGCGCGCGGAGATGGAGTTCCCGACCCCCAAGGAGCCCAAGGCCGAGTCCGGTCTCAAGGGGCAGAAGGGCTACTTCGTCAAGCTCGCCAAGCAGCAGCTCGTCAAACAGCTGATGAGCACGGACGGCCTCACCGAGGACGAGGCGCTGGCCCAGTACGACAGGGGTGGCTGGACCATCACCCTGAACATCGACAAGAAGAAGCAGGCCCAGCTGGAGAAGGCGGTCAAGACCCAACTGACCGACAAGCTGGATCCGGACAAGCGGACGGTCGACAAGAACATCCAGGCGGGTGCCGTCTCCGTCGACCCCAAGACGGGGAAGATCGTCGCTCTTTACGGCGGCGTGGACTACATCAAGCACTCCTACAACAACGCCAACCGCGTGGACTACCAGCCCGCGTCGACGTTCAAGCCGGTCATCCTGGCCGCCGCCCTGGAGGACGGCGCGGTGACCCAGGACGACAAGAAGATCACCACGAGCACGGTCTACGACGGCACCAGCAAGCGTCCCGTCGAGGGCAGCGACATCGCCTTCGCCCCGGAGAACGAGGACGACCGGGACTACGGCGACGTCACCGTCCAGACGGCGATGAACAAGTCCATCAACTCCGTCTTCGCGCAGTTGGGCGTCGACGTCGGCATGGACAAGGTCCTCAAGACCGCCGCCGACCTCGGCATGGACACCGGTGACCTGAAGGCGCTGCCCGCCTACACCCTGGGCACGATGGGCGCGAGCCCGATCCAGATGGCCGGGGTCTACGCCACCCTCGACAACCACGGCAAGAAGGTCACCCCGACCATCATCAAGTCGGCCGAGCGCAACGGCAGCGAGGTCGAGATGCCCGACCCGATCGGCGAGCAGGTCATCAGCCGCGAGACCGCCGACACGGTGACCTCGGTGCTGACCGGCGTGGTCGACGACGGTACGGCCCAGAGGTCCGTCCGTGAGAATCCCAAGCGCGACGGCCAGGAGGTCGCGGGCAAGACGGGTACGTCCGACGACAACAAGTCGGCCTGGTTCACCGGCTACACCCCGGACCTGGTCACCTCGGTCGGCCTGTTCGGCGAGAACCATAAGAAACCGGGACAGGTCGAGATGTACGGCGCCGGCGGCGAGGACCGCGTCAACGGCGGTGGCTTCCCGGCACAGATCTGGTCGGCGTACATGTTCGGTGTGACGTCCACGTCCGCCGAGTTCGACCTGGACACCGACCAGGGCGCGGCGGTCGAGCCGACGTGGACGCCGACGCAGACCCCGACCCGGACTCCGACGCAGACGCCCACGCAGACGCCGACGACGAAGCCACCGACGCAGACGCCCACCCAGACTCCGACGCAGACGCCCACGCAGACCCCGACCCAGACTCCGACGCAGACGCCCACGCAGACCCCGACGACGAAGCCGCCGACGGACGGCATTCCGGAGGACCCGGTGGACCCGGGGGACGACCAGTAGCGCAGCAGTGAAGGGGCGCCCGGCGAGATGCCGGGCGCCCCTTCACACATGCGGGGTGCTCAGGAAGTCGAGAGATCGATCGTGCTGAGCGTGTTCCAGAAGAGCCCGCCGGTGGCAGTGCCCTCCCACTCGCCGATCATGGCGCCGACCGGGAGCGGCCTGTTCTCCGGGAGGTCGAGGTTCACATGGCGTGTGGTCCCCTGGCCCTCCCGATTCCAGTAGAAATACGTGTCGTCGAACTGGTACATCCCGACGGCCGAGTGTCCGTCGGCTATCTGGTCGGTGATGTACATGTGGTCGCCGTCCGCCACCCAACGTACTTTGGCCTGCGCCCCGCCGGCGCTGTAGACGGTTCCGTCCTGGGCGACAGCGGCAGTGGTCGTCGCCGTGGCAACGGCGGCCGCGATGGCGCCGACAACGGTCATGCGCGCGAGCGATCTCATGAGGTGCCCCTCCTCAAGACGTCCAGATGTCTTCCGTGCTGATCGTGTTCCACATGAGGCCGCCGGTGGGGGTGCCTTCCCACTCGCCCAGCATCGCGCCCACCGAGAAGTATCTGTTCTCCGGTAGGTCGAGGTTCACGTGGCGGGTGGTGCCCTCGCCCTCGCGGTTCCAGTAGAAGTACTGGCTGCCGAGCTGGTACGTGCCGACGGCCGAGTGTCCGTCGGCTATCTCGTCGGTGATGTACAAGTGGTCGCCGTAGGCTACGAAGCGCACCTTGGCGCCCAGTCCGGCGCTGTAGACCGTCGTGTCCTCGGCGACGGCGACGGTGGTCGTGGCGGTAGCGACGGCTGCCGCGATGGCGCCGATAACGGTAATACGCGCGAGTGGCCTCACGATGTATTCCTCTTCTCTGGTCGATTGACCGGTCGAACGGTTGCGGATCGATGATCCACGGAAACCATATAAGGCGTTGTTTCTGGCACGCTGCCTATTTACGATGGTGGCGTAAAGTGGACCCATTGCGTGAAGGCGGGCATGAAGAGACTGCGGAGTGCGAGTCCGGCCACCCTGATTTTTGTGGTTTCGGCACTGGTTGTCGGTTGCGGACACAGCGAAAGCGACGAGCCGAGTGGTTCCGGTAGCAGTGCGAGTGCTGCTCAGGAGGTACGAAGGGAACCGTCCGGGGAAAAGCTGATGGCCGCGATGGAGGATGTGGCTGATGCCGGTAAGGGGTTTGCCCTCAAGGACGCCACGAATCTCGGCCGGTATGTCTATCACGGCAAGGTCGATGGATATGTCGCATGCTTCAGGAAGGAAGTTCCAAAGCTTCAGGCCGTGCATCTGTATGCCGTACCGAAGTCAGAGAAGTGCCCGGATAAGCTGGGCGCGAAGGCAGCGGCTCCACGGTTCTCGAACCTGGTTGGGAACCGCGTCGACGATTCCCTCTTGGCGGCACTCATGACCGGGTACCACCCGGACCGTCTGAAGGTGTTCAATGCCGCCGATCCCCAGACGCCGGTCGCTGAGCCCAAGTCCCTGGCGGGCTGGCAGGTGTGCACCCAGCAGCCACCGGCGGGAGCGGAGTTCAAGGCGTCGGCCGAAGTGCGACTGTACGCGGCCAAAAAGTGTCCGTGACGCGCTGAACGCGAGAAGCCCTGGAGAAACACTTGGGAGAGAGTGGAGAACACTCTCTCCCGAGTGCGTCAGGCCGCTTCATTCAGAAGGCCGAGTTCGCTCACCCGCAAACCCAGAGCAAAACGTCCCCGGGCTTCGAGTTGCACCATCAGCCGGGTCACCCTGCGTTGCACTGTCCGGTGCCCCAGCGCGAGATGTTGAGCGATCGCCTGGTCCGGTAAACCGTTCCGCATGAGGCGGAGAATTTCCAGGTCAACGTGGTCTGTACAGACCTGTTCGATCACTCCTGATCCCCCCGTCGGTCGACAATGTCATCGGCTCATGACGTTGATGCCCCACACCCATAGACATTACATAGAGATAGTTAACGCAGGCAAGATCTTTAATGTTCGTTAATGGGGTGTACTCGGGCAAACGGTTGGCGTAATTGCGTCATGCGGTTGCTGCTTCGCCCCGGTTTGGGCGCGCTTTGGATGTTTTCGTTCGTTTGCTCGTGCATTGAGTGCTGTGCGGTGGGGAAAGCGGGCGTAAATACGCCGCTCGTCGAAAGGTATTTCGCGATCTGATTCGTGATGTCATATCGGCGGATCTGCCTATTGGGCGAAGTCTCTCGATGAGAGGGCGTTCTTTGAGATTGCACAGACGTTTAAGAGCTCCGCTGGCCGTGATAGCGGCCGGCAGCGTGCTGACGGGGCTGCTCCAGGCCACGGCCTGGGCGGAGAGCGAGTCCTCACCAAGTGCCGGCACCAAGGCGTCGGCCGAGCCCGGCCCGGATTCGGTGCCCGCGGGTGAGCGTGTCGACATGCTCGGCGAGGACTACAAGTCGTCGTCCGACATCGCGTGGACGACCACCGGTGATGCCCAGGGCTTCCATCTGCTGACCGCGACGGAGAAGAGCGGTTACGCCTGGAAGACGCTGGCGTCGCTGGTCGAGCCGGGGTTCGAGGCGGACCA